>NZ_BAAHYK010000002.1:0-213051 GCF_054657595.1 Desulfocicer niacini | reverse complement strand
TATTTTTAAATAATGGTCAGGGCCTTTTTTTGTTTGGGGTTACCTCATCTTGAATAATTTTATATTTTGATTTTTGTGTTTATTGGGGCAAGAGAATCAGAAAACCTTTCTGAAGACTGCATCATGGTCAATGTTAAAATTTAAATTTAAGATTGTACATGCCGTAAGTTTGCACCACCGCATTTTGGAAATCGGTAGCCTTAAAATTAAAATTAAGCGTTGACAGTGTGCTACTGCATAGTCAAGGCTGAGATTTAGGATTATAAATTTCGGATAATCTTACACCACGGCATCTTTGGCAATCGGCAATCCTTGACCATGTCCTACCTTATTTATGGGCGTATCGGATATAAATAATAATTGTCAAAATAAGCAATCCATAGGCTATAAAAAAAAGTGCTGTAAAATTATTACGGCTGAGGATGAAAACGGCACCAATATTTTCTTTTTCAATGTTTGGCGCTTTTTCATTAAAACTATTCCCATTGATTTTGCTGCTTTCGCCATTTTTTTTCAATAAAAAACGAGTCAGGGTAATCCGCATCCCATCATGAACCAGTGGTTTGAGCATCATCACCTTTTGGGACTTTACTGTGGTCTGAGCTTTCAGCAGCGTTACGGTGGCAGTATTTTTATCTGCATGAAATGTTTTTCGTGTCATCAATTTTCGGCTTTTTTTCATTTTCATGGATATTAATCGGGTCTCATCCACAAAGTTTATTTGCTCAGCCTTAAGGGAAAATCCATTGATCAGTGCATGGGAATCTCCGGCATAGAGTTCAATTTCCTGGGTTTTGTGTCCGCTGATCAGTGCCAGGCCATGGCACACCAGAACCACCAGAAACAAAAGATGCATGAAAAGAAAACTCCAGCGTTTTATGGAACTGTGTTTTATAGCCGCAGATACAAGACTGGTCATACTGCAACAAAGCGCATTGATAAAAAGAATTCCCGATGCCACGCAGATCATGACTACCCAGACGGTGACAAGAGGATTGCTGGAAATATTGTGAAATAACCATTGATGGACAAGGGTTGTATTTAGCCCGTCAATGGCTTTTTGATGCGTTGGAAAATAGGAGAACACAACTCCTCCCATCAGGAGTGTCACCAAGGCAATGATTACAGAATACGTGATATTAATAGCGGCCAATTTGCGTATCATTCGATAATATTCCTTTTTTCGGTATGCGTCATTTTCACTTTACATTTTCCAGAGCAATGTCCCCTTTTGTTAATGATAAAAAATGATCCACAGTAAAAACAGCGCTGGCAATGATCCTGTCAATGCTTTTATCCGGGGATTCCTGGAAAGGGAAGGGGGCAGATGGCAGGAGAGCATGACCAGCAGAAAGATAATGGCTGCCTTGAAAAATCCTTTACTCCATCGCCAGGAATCCCCAAGCCAGTTCAGGCACCACCATGACCCTGCCCATTCACTGCATAAAAAGGTTACCAGGCCTGCAAGAAGCATTTGCCGTGCGCTGGAAAATAAAAAATCCTGTTTGGGTTTCTGGTTTTCATTCATAAGCCCTGCCAGGTATAGCAACGCCACCCGTGTAAACAATGCCCCTGCCGTGAGGCGTAGATTAAAAAAGAGATTCACCCAGGGATCTGCATACATGAAGAAATCGGGGTTGAATGTTTTGTCTTGTGTGCTGTGATATATCAACAGAAGAAGTGAAACAAATGCTGTACCTCCGCAGGTATTCAGAAGGGCTGTATTTTTCCTGTCCTTCCAGAACAAAATTTCCGTGAGGCATAAAATAAAGATAATGTAAATGCTGGCTTCAAATGCACCATAAAGGGGTAGGCGGTGTTCCCATAGAATCAATGTCATGACCCCGGAACCCGTTAAGCCCGTACAGATGAGTACAATTTTTTTAAGGATCTCCTTTTTCTTCTTAAAAACAAAATAAAGGGCCAGGGTGAAAAGCCCCATGAGGAGATAATAAAGTGAGGAGAGAAAAAAAATCATGACTTAAGCCTCTTAAATGTGAATGTGTCCTTTTCGTAGGATCTGCCAATCTGGGGAGATTTCAAGGCTGTATTCCACAGATATCCATCAATTTCGCAAGTGCATCGGGATCATGAACTGAGATAACCTTGGTTGTTTTAAAGGGCCATAAACTGCAGATGGAATTCACCAGAGTTTCCCGAACGATCCAGATATGAATACATTGCTTTAATTCAAGCAGTGGGGGGATGCAGCAAGCCCATCCTTTGGCCTGTAATTCCATTTTTCCCATCTCATCCACCATGATTATCTTTGCCTGCCTGCAGTTGTCTGGCTCAAGCGCATGTTTTCCTGCCTTGATTCCCTCCTTTAAAAAAGTGTAGGGTACCCTGTATGCCATCATGGATTTATTTGATGTCGGAAAGGTTGCTTTTTGATCTCTTTTTGCCAGGGGTGTCGTTTGCTGGTTTTTCAGATCAAAGAGATTAAATCCGCATCTACGGTTATCTTCCCACAGACCTTTTGCAATGAACCCTGCCATGGGGATGGACGCTTGCCTGAGTTTTTTTACCAGCGCCCAGGCAAGAGAGGATTTTCCGGACTGGACGGGGCCGGTGATGATAATTCGTTGTATATCCATGTGATCGTTCCCACTGGGCTTATGATTATTCATTGTCTTATGCCCCATCTTATGATCAACCCCGTTTTTTGTTTTGGGTCCAAATTAGAAAATCCAGGCCTGATATCTTCATTATTTTTATGGCGTGAGCACGTCCGTGGGTATGAAAAAATATCCCTCCCGGGCAAAGGGTAGGGCAGTGGTATCTGTTTCATATAAAATATCCATGTTGGGCTTTGTCATTACTTTTTTTACCGATCCGGCACCAAATACCCGCCCATCCTTTAACAGAATTACCTCATCTGCAAAAAGCATGGCCATGTTGGGATCATGCATGGCTGCCACCACCGTGGTACCGTATTGTCTGCAAAGTTGTCTGATCCGGGCCAGCAGGAGATATTGGTTCTTAAAATCCAGGTGATTGGTGGGTTCATCCAGCAGCATGATATCACTGGTTTGGACCAAGGCACAGGCAAGCAGAGCCATTTGGCGTTCTCCGCCGGAAATGCGGTTGAAATTACAAGGTGCCAGGTGCAGTACATCAAGGGTTTTCAGGGCATTTTTTGCAAGTTCATAATCCCGGATACCTGGTACCCGGGTAAGCCCCAGGAAGGGTGCTCTTCCCATGACCACCACATCCAGCACCGTAAAAGGAAATACCTCGGGATTTTCCTGGACTACCAGGCTGATGTGCCGGGCCACCTCTCTTCTGGACAAGCAGGCAATGTTTTTTCCCTTGATCCAAATGCTTCCTGAACGGATTTTTTTGATGCCGTTGAGACAGTGGATCAGGGTTGTTTTACCTGATCCGTTCCGTCCCAGTATGGCTGTTAATCGCCCCTTTTTCATGCCAAGTGATATATCTCTTAGGATGGGAATCTGACCATAGGAAAAATTCAAATCACAACACGCCAGCGCTACAGCCATCCGCTTCCCCTGTTTTTGTACAGCAGAAATCCGAAAACCGGTGCCCCGGTGAGGGAGGTAATGATGCCCACGGGCAGTTCAGCTTCTGTCATGGAGCGCGCGAGTCCGTCGGCGGCCAGCATGAATATGCCACCCAGAAGTGCGGTCACCGGCAGCATCACCTCGTGACGTGGTCCCACAAGGGTTCTTGCCATGTGGGGAATAATCAGGGCGATCCAGCTGATTTGTCCGCAGGTGGCCACCATCACCGACACCATGACAGCCGTTAAAATAATGAGCATTATTCGGAAGAATAACGGATTCATCCCAAGGGAAATGGCCCTGGTTTCGCCCATGGAAAGAATGTTCAGGCGAAACCGGAATATCATGATGATAAAAATACCCACAGAAATCAGGGGGCCTGCCGTGGCAATATCTGTCCAGGTCACCCGTGTGAGACTGCCCATGATCCAGAACACAATGCTTGGCAGTTCATCGTAGGGATCGGAAAAATATTTTAGAATCATCAAAAGCGCATTGAAAAAAGACAATACCACCATACCCGCCAGAATCATTACAATTACCGGGCGGATGGCAATGAGACGGGCAATGCCAAGACTCATGGACACCGCCAGTAATCCGCACACAAAGGACAGCAGTTGTACCAGAATGATGCTGTCACCGGGCAGAATAATACCCAGGGCGGCTCCCAGGGTGCATCCAGCAGAAACCCCCAGAATATCGGGAGATACCAACGGATTTCGAAAAAGGGCCTGATACACGGCACCGGACACGGACAGCCCCATCCCCACCAGAACAGCCATTATGCACCGGGGCAGTCGAATCCATAAAAAAACCATTTTCTGGGAGTTTAATGCCGGAGAAAGGGATTCTTTTGTGGTAAGGGACAAAACTATTTTTCCCATGTCACCCATGGAAATATCATATCGTCCGGCCAGCATGGAAACCAAGAAAAAAAATATTAGGATGCATAGCAGTATCGGCATATATTTTATGGGTTTCCGGTCAGGAAAAGTGGTAGGAATCAATGGGATGTCTCTTCCGAGAGACAGTCATCCAGAACCCCTCCCATGTCCACCATGGTTTTGTTAAACAGCTGCTGGTGGAATGCGTTGGCATAAGCTGTTAAATCAATATCATTGAATCGTTCCGGATAGGCCTGCATGGAAGCCCAGAGGGTGGCCAGGGCCGACAGCGGGGACGGAAAATCCCAGGGGGCCAGGCTGCCGGGGAAGCGGTGAATCTGTTCATGATTAATGGCGGAGACCCTTTGAAGTGCAGGATTGTGCAACGGGGTAAGCCCTTCACCATGAAGGTTTCTGGATAGAAAAACAATGTCGGGGTTCCAGTTTAAAAATTGTTCCGGTGATATGTCCTGGAAATATCCGGTGAGACCATGGGAAACATTGATCATGCCTGCCCGGCTTAAGATATTATCCTGGAGCATATTGCCGGCGGCGGTGTTAAAAAAACCTCGGGAAGAGGCAAAATAGGCTTTTTTTCTGTTCTGAAGGGGGATGGCTTCTGTCCGGGAGGCAACCAGAGACAGTACCTTGTCCATGGCGTTGATGGCAGCAGATGATCGCCGGGGCAGCCCCACGGCTTGGGCGATAATTTCAAGGGATCGCCGGATGTTGTCCATGCTTTCAGGCAGAATTATGATGGTAGAAATTCCCATGCTTTCAAGGCGTTCAGCAAGATAAAGCCCATCTTTCTGGGCATAGAGAATCACAAGATCCGGTGCCAGGGAAAGGACGGTTTCAAGGTTGATACCCGTGGATTTTGTTCCCACGCCTGTCAATTTAGTTACCCCTGGAAACACGGTGCGGGTCAGTTTGTCTTTTTTGGAATGGGTATCAACGCCCACCAGGCGGTCCTGGAGTCCCAGGGAGAGAATACAAAGGGTTACCGGTTTAAAGGTGGGGATAATTTTTTTGACCTCACCATGTATGATAACCCTTCGTCCAGCCATATCGATGATGCTGCGCTCTTCCTGGGCGAAGAGGGTGGTATGGCTTATGAAAATAAAAAAAATAATCCCCATTGCCATTGGGACAATCCTTTGGAATTGTACCTTTTTATTCCCCTGGTAATCGCTTTGTAAAGGTTGAGCCATATTGTGTATTCCCCGGGTGTGAGCTCTCACGGCATATCTGTTATTGGAAATCCGGGTCAGATGTTGCTGCCCCACCCACTTTGATGCCCGCCCATATGATGGGTGGTTGATGTCATGATTAAAATCAATATATAGTTTTATGGTTATTAAAAGTCAATAGGGGGGGGGAAAGTTAAAAAAAAAGCGTTTCCTGGTAATATAAATTCTTATAACGGAGGGCCTTTGAGTGATGAACCCTCTTTTTGTATGACTTTGGCTAAAAATAATGGCCGGGCTATCCAGAATTTTCGTTCCTGTTGTGCAGAGATCATGATTAATTCGGATTGTTTTTGATTTGATTTTGTTGTTTTGGGTTGCTTATGGTTATTATCAAGTTTAAATATTTTTTATCATTGACAATTCAGGTAAATGAGAACAAAATTTTATGCCTGTTTTTGAAAGTATTTCATTTCAGGCTGCGGGAAACTTTTAATTTTTAGATATCCTTCGTATCCTCTCAAGACTACTTTGAACTTTTGACTGAGAACTACCCATGTTGGGAACATTTATCCGAAAAGTGCAAAGCGAGAAATGAAGGGTGGCAATTTGGGAGTTAAAGAATTGAGTTTAATGATAAGGAGAAAAAGTATGTTTAAACGCTGTTTAATGGCGTTGTTGATGGCTTGCCTGGTATCCCCGGGCAATCTGTCTGCGACTGAGGAACCGGAAGATGTGTTTTCATTGGGTGAAATTGTGGTAAAGGGTGAAACCGGGGATGTATCTGACGTGGGCATTACCCAAACGGTGACATTTGAAGATATCAAGGCCACCAACAGCAGCACCATTGCCGATGCCATGAAGTTTGTTCCCGGGGTTACCATGACCCGGGGGCGCAAGAATGAACCGGAAATTTCAGTCCATGGCTTTGGACAGGAAAAAACCCTTTTTCTCATTGACGGGATTCCCTACTATGAAACCTATTATGGCAAGCTGAATCTGGATCAGATTCCGGTGGACATTGTTTCCAGAATTGAGATCAGCAAAAATGCGCCTTCGGTGCTCTATGGTGCCAATGCCCAGGTGGCGGTTGTGAATATCATCACCCGAAAGGGGACATCAAAGCCCACCATGCACCTTAACGGAGAACTGGGAGAGGATAGTACATATAAAGCTTCTGTTTCCCATGGTAACCAAGTGGGGGCAGTAAATTATTGGGTGAGTTATCTCCATGAAGAATCAGATGGGTGGCGTCTTTCCCATGATTATACACCGGTTGAGACAAAGCGGGCAAAGAAATGGATGTCTAACATTGATGGAATCCATGAAAATGGCGGTCTCCGGGAAAATTCCGATTATGAAAATGACCGGTTATGGGCCAGGGCCGGTATTACCCCGACACCGGGTTCTGAATATTTTGTCAGCGCATATTTCATGCAGTCCGAGATGGGCCACCCCCTGAGTACGGACGAGTATAAAATTTTTGATCGGTCCGGCGATGATGCGGCATTTTCAACTCTCTCTCGCTTTGAAGATTACGATGACTGGGGCATTGATATCAGTGGAAAACACATGATTTCAGAAGCGCTTACCCTGAGAGGGAAGCTTTTTTATCACGATCATGAAGATGTGTACGTTTCCTATGATGACATTGATTTTTCAAATGCCATTGCCAGAAGTTCCTTTAAGGATAATTATGTCGGTGGATCTCTGCTGGCAGATTTTTCTTTAAATGAGGTTCATAGTGGGCATATCTCTGTACATTATAAAGAAGATACCCATAAAGGCCGTGACGACGATTATCAGCCTTACAATAAAGATGTTTCACACACTGGTTCTCTGGGTACGGAACATCAGTTTTTCACCCGGTTTGGCATGACGGTTTACGCCGGAGTTTCCTATGACTGGTTCAAAGTGGAGGAGGCAGAGGACTATCTGTTTGATGACGATGACATACTTTTGGGCCAGGTGGACATGGACACCGCCGGAACCCAGGATGAAGTTAATCCCATGATAGGCTTCACCTATGATCTGGATGTCACCTCTTTTTACGGCTCCGTGGCCCGAAAGACAAGGTTTCCTACCCTGTCTGAGCTTTTTTCTTCCACCAGTGGAAACCCGGATTTGACAGCGGAAAAAAGTATTAACTATACCCTTGGTGTAACCCGGAAATTTGGTCCACGTTTTAGTGTGAATGTGTCAGGCTTTTACCATGATATTTCCGACTGGATTTCCCGGGATTATTATGAGGATGATTACACCGGCAATGATATTTACACCAATGTGGAAGATATCTCCATGCAGGGCGTTGAGACAAGCATGGACGTGATTTTTTGTGATTATTTCAGCATGAATTTCAATTATACCTTTATTGATGCCCAGAATGAAAGCAGACAACGGGTCACAGATAAGGTGGCAGGCGTTCCGGAAAACAAGTTCGGCGTGGGATGCAAGATGTTGATTCCAAAAGCGCTTGTAAATGTGGATCTTCAGGGAATTTATGTGGATGGGGTGTATGACAGCCTGCCCATCACGGCCAAACCAGATGATGATATCGTGAAAACAGATGATTATTTTATCCTGAACGCCCGGATTTCTAAAAAATTCGGTACGCGGTACAGCCTTTATGCCGAGGTGGATAATTTGTTTGATGAAGATTACGAACAGGAGGTGGGATTCCCCGGTGAAGGCAGAAATATTCGGGCTGGATTTACCCTTTCTTTGTAACGTGATGTTTTAGATTCATATTTCTGATTTTCGTGTTATTTTGGCAAGAGAATCAGAAAACCTTTTGGGTTCTGGTTTGCCCAGGTCAGGGACTCAGAATTTTTCAATTTGCCATTTATCTTTTTCAAAGTTATAGATAGCAGCTTTTGAGTCTGATTTGCATGTAAGTTGATTTGTTCTGAGTTCCTTAGTAGCACTCGATGTTCAAGTTTGTTCTGCGGATTTTGCGAGAAAGAGCACTCCCTGGAATAGCCGATCATGTGATCAAGCCCTGTTTTTTTTGTGTTTCCTCCAACCGGATTAAATGAGAAATTCCCCGATGAAGGGTCTTGATACAATCATTTTCCGTGACGCCCAGACGCTTTTCATTGCTGATGTCAAACACACCATCCTCCACCCGGGTTTTTTCTCCCTGGGTACCCCGTATCTGGAGGTTTAATTTTTCTGCCTGGGCATGCAAGATTTTCGGTGTCCGGGACAAACGGGGAAGGCGGATGTGCACCCCGGCCCGCATTGCGGTGCCGATGTTGGAGGGACAGGAAGCAAGATATCCCAATGTATCATCCCATGCAAAATTAAGTTTTTTCTCCAGCAATTCCAGGGCAGATACCAGACGGTTGAAGGTCCTGGTCATGTCTCCATGGTTGTCCATGGAGATGACTCGCAGATGATCTTCTTCGTTTATCCATAGCCGGAATCGGGTGTCCTGGGACACAAAGCATCCCCTGAATGCCGGCCAGTCCCGATTGATTCCCGCCGCTTCCTGGAAACGATCCCCTTTTTTAAACAAGAAGTTTCGCCGATCTTGACTTGCTGATTTTATGTTCTTAAAATGAGTTTGTTCTATTAGATCTGCCTGTTGTATGCCTTTCTTACCGGATTGCAGGGGACCGACATCCCCATGATTAAACTCACAGGCTGTGGAATCAGAAGAAAACGGTGGGCTGGAACCAGAGCTTGCACTGCAAACCCCATGGCTTTCCTCCATGTAAATGTATTCCCCGGACAGGGGAGGGGGGAGCGTCTTTAATGCGTCAAGGGTTATCTGCTCCACTTCTTTACGCTGTTGTCTGCAGATAAAGGGGGGGAAGGCATAACCGGCAAGATTGCGGGCCACCCGGATTCGGGTGGAGAGAATGTATCGACGCTGGGGATCAGGATCGGCCAGGGTTACCATGGTACGATCGGATTGATGCACCGTGCCGGGGGTGAAATTATGATATTCCTGGATGATGGGCAACAAAAGAGGGGCAAATACCCTGTACGTGTCTGTATCCCCGGCATAGATTCCCATGTCACTGTCTTTATTTGCGATTCCCGATGACAATGCATGGTCCAGGGAAAAGCCCATGCGTGATTTTTTGTTTTTCAGCGCGTTGAAAATGGTCAGGTTTAAGTGCTTACTGGCAAGAGAGAAAGTATCATCTGGAAAGACTGGAAATATCATGATCCTTAGATATCCAGGTTTTTTGCCTGGGTGGAGATACCCCGGGCCAGTAGCGTTCGGATGTCATCCAGCCGGGAACATCCCTCCTGGCAGTGGGGCATTTTATCCCTGTTCGTGCAGGTCAGGCAGGGGCTTTTAGTCAAATATCCCAGTTCAAAGTCAAAACGATCCCTTCGGATGTAGCTGTGCATGATTGTTCCTTGCAATTAAGTGTGTTGGCTGTATTTATGTTCGGCGTTCTGACCCCACCCCATAGTTGCCGATCTTGTGATCAAGCCTTTCAATCTTGATCCAGCCTGATATTTATCAGTAAAAAAACATGATCATCGCATCGTTGGGGTCAAAATAAAAAGTCTCATCTCCAAGCTATAGCAATGCCGTAGAAAAAGGTCAATACTCTCCTGAGCCCTTCCAAAAATGCCTCATGTTGTGATCGTGCCCATTTTTTCTTGTGTACCCCCGGCAGTCATGATAGATGTTTACAAATTATAAAAATGCTATCACAAGAAGATCAGGAGGCTTTTTAGTGAATACGGAATCAAAGTTTGCTTCTTTAAAGGAGAAGGAACGGGAAGCCCGGAAACAGATAATTATTGACTCGGCCCTGGCCCTGTTTGCCAGAAAACCTTTTTATGATGTGGGAATGCGGGATGTTGCAGATGAAGCTGGGGTCTCCCCCGCGACCTTGTATCGATATTTTCCCAGTCAGGAAGAGTTGTTTGTGGAAACCTTTATCCAAGATATTTCGTCGGTGAGCAGGGCCTTTGAAGAGATGGTAAAAAAGGATGCCCCAGCCACCATTGAAGATTTTGCCGTTACCTATGTGGATCATTTGATTCAAAATGAATCCACCTTTCAGATGATGACATACATCATGTTAAAGGATAACATGGATCACCAGGCCCTGAAGGATTTTGGCTCTGTGACCCGAATTTTTTTTGACGGATTTTCCCGATTGCTGCAACGTTATGGGGTCAAAGAAAATGTGCGCCTCTATGCCCAGTCATTTATCGGAGCATTGAGCGGCATTATCATGAGCTATCGCAATTACGCCGGTAAAGATAAAACCCAAATTCGTGAGCACATTCTTAAAGTTACCCGTATCACGGCAGAGATTTACAGTTATAAACTGATGCCGTGAGGTGCATGTTTTTCTTCTCCCTTATCCCCTTGACACCTGTGGTTTCTATTTTATATTTTACGTCAGAATTGAAGTTGAGATAGGGCTTGCTCACAGCATGGACCAACCGTCACAATTGGCGGGTCAACGGGGTCAGGCTATGTGGTGTTAGAGCTTGAGTTTTTTTATCAGGCTTTATGCTTTTGTCAGCTGCTTGTGTTTAATGCTAAAATCCAACAAAAGTGTCAATGACGCAAGTCTGAACCCGCCCTGGAGTGGCCGATTTTGTGACCAAGCCCGTATTTTAAAAGCCGGATGCTATTCACAACTAATCCATGAATGCCCGAACCGATTGAGAATTTATATTTGAGGTATCTAAAGTATGGATGAAATAAAAGAAAAAATTGCAGCCCATCACCTGTTGATCAGTCGTGTGAGAAAGGAGATGGCAAAGGCCTTGGTGGGACAACAGAAGCTCGTAGACGGGCTTTTGACAGGGCTTCTTTCAGGGGGACATGTACTCATTGAGGGGGTCCCAGGCCTTGCAAAGACCAGTGCGGTGAAGGCCTTGGCATCAACGGTGCAGGCCGATTTCAAGCGCATTCAGTTCACCCCGGACCTGCTGCCGGCGGATCTGGTGGGGACAGAAATTTATCGGCCTAAAATGGGGGATTTCATCACCAGAAAGGGGCCGCTGTTCAATAATATCATCCTGGCCGATGAGATCAACCGTGCACCTTCCAAGGTACAGTCAGCCCTTCTGGAAGCCATGCAGGAAAAACAGGTAACCATCGGGGATGTCACCTATGTTTTACCGGACCCTTTTCTGGTACTGGCCACCCAGAATCCCATTGAGCAGGAGGGCACCTACACCCTTCCCGAAGCCCAGGTGGACCGCTTCATGCTCAAGATTCTTATTGATTACCCCGATCGGAACCAGGAACTTGAAATTCTCAAGAAGTCGGAATTTAACCTCCCGGAAATCATTGAACCGGTGGTGAGCCCGGCGGAACTTAAGGCCATGACCCAGATCATTCGGGAGATATATGTGGATGAGAAATTAAAAGAATACATCGTGGATCTGGTTTTTGCCACAAGGCATCCGGAAAAGTTCGGCATGGATATCAAAAATCATGTGGCTTTTGGAGCATCCCCCCGAGCCACGATTTTTCTGGCCCAGGCCGCTCGGATCAGCGCCTTTCTTCAGGGAAGGGCCTATGTCACGCCCCAGGACATCAAAACCATGGCTCCTGATGTGCTGCGTCATCGCATTTTGCTTTCTTTTGAGGCCGAGGCAGCCGAGGTGACCACCGACGATATCATCCAGATTTTATTTGACTCTGTGCCAGTGCCATGATCACCGGTTGACACGATTCGTACCCGGAATCATTAACCAAGCACCAAGTGCCCAGGACCAAATACCCATAACCCAGCAACCAAAAATTTCAGTTTCCATTGAGGCCAACCCAATGAAAATGGTCCCCGAAGACATCATAAAAAAAATCAAACGCATCCACATCAAGGGAAGCCGCACGGTGAACACCCTGATGGCCGGGCAGTACCGGTCTGTGTTCAGGGGATCGGGCATAGAGTTTGAAGAGGTTCGGGAGTACAGCCCCGGCGATGATGTAAAGGCCATTGACTGGAAAGTGTCTGCCCGACTGGGTCGTCCCTTTATCAAACGATACAGAGAGGAGCGCGAAAGCATTGTGATCCTCCTGGTGGACATGAGCGCCTCCCAGCGTTTCGGCACCTTTTCCGGATTAAAGCTGGAAAAGGCAGCGGAGGTGGCCTCGGTTCTGGCCTTCAGTGCCATAAAAAATAATGATAAGGTGGGGGCCATCTTTTTCACCGATCAGGTGGAAAAATACATCCCGCCCAAAAAGGGGGCTGGCCATATCTGGCGGTTGATCCGGGAGATTTTTACCTTTGAGCCCCAGGGTCATGGTACCCATATCCGGGCCGCATTAGAATACCTTGCCACGGTGTCCAGAAAAAAGACCCTTACCTTTATTATTTCTGATTTCATTGCCCCGGATGTAAAAAAAACGCTGATAACCGCCCGTCAGCGCCACGAGCTCATCGGGGTAATTGTTTCCGATGCCGGGGAAGCCACCCTGCCTTCCCGGGGCATTGTCACTGCGGGAGGCCTGGAATCCGGGGAACAATGGATCTTGGATGCCGGAGATCCCCGGGTTCGGCAACGCTATCAGTCCTGGAAAAAAGATCAGATGGCAGGTGTTGAGGCGGCTTTGACATCGGCCCGGGTGGATTATTTTCATATGCCCACGGATCAGTCCGTGGCAGATGTATTAACGCTGTTTTTCCGGCAGCGGGAAAAGAGGTTGCGGTAAATGCAGGATATTCATGACATAGAACCACCGGTGCCGGTGGGCATGGATCCTTTTTTAATCCAGATGCTCATGATTCTGGCGGGGATACTGGCAATTGTTGGATTGGGTCTACTTTTGTTTTTTTACCTGAAACGCAGAAGACAGCACCGGCTTTCCCAAAACACGCTGATGTTGCCCCCCCCTCTGCCGCCAGATCAGACAGCCATGCAGGCCCTGGATGCCCTGGAAGATGCCATGAAAAAAGATCCCAGGCAATATTATTTTGATATTTCGGCCATACTGAAAATATTCATGGGAAAGGTATTTGATATGGGGGTTCCGGAGATGACCACCAGAGAAGTCCTGGCAACCCTGTCCGGACTTGCCCTGGATAAAGACCTCACCGCCCGGACCCGGAACTTTTTTGAGTTTGCAGCCATGGTGAAATATGCAGGCGTTACCCCGGATGTCCCGAGTATCCGAAAAGATACTGATCTGGTCAGGGATTTTATCCGCTTTGTCACCGTCCGTTCGGCCACCTCCATGGAAGAAAATTCGAACCGGAATCCGGTGGCCATGAACTCCGCAAAAGCACAACTTTCAACGGGTCCAGATATCCCGTTAAAGGACAGAACTTCGGATAATTTCATTCCAAACTCACAAAACCCCGTCACAAAAGATAATCGTTCATACATCCCAAAGGGGCAGTGATACACCATGTTTAGATTTGCATCCCCCTTATTTCTGCTGTTTGTGTTTGCCCTTCCCCTGGCCATGCTGGTGCGCCGACGGCGCCATCGTCCCATCAAGCTCATGGCATCCCATAACGATCTTTCACGCATCCAGCCAAAATCATTTATGCTGGTGTTTTCCCGCTTGCTTCCTGTATTTAAATATGCGGCCCTGCTCTTGATGATCATGGCCCTGGCGCGGCCCCAGTGGGGTACCCGGAAGATGAACGTCACCACCGAAGGCATCAACATTGTCCTGGCACTGGATCTGTCTGAATCCATGGCGGCCCTGGATTTTAAGCGGGATGGTAAGATTGTCACCCGCCTGGAGGCAGTGAAGGGGGTGGTCAACGATTTTATCATGAAACGGGATGGTGATCGTATCGGCATGGTGGTGTTCGGCTCCCAGGCCTTTACCCAACTGCCCCTTACCCGGGATTACAACACCATTTCCTTTGTGCTGGATCGTTTGAAAATAGGGGCTGCCGGTCCCAGTACAGCCATTGGTGATGCCGTGGGTATCGCCTTTAAACGTTTGTCCGACATTGAAAGTAAATCCAATATTATCATTCTTTTGACCGATGGCCGCAGTAATTCCGGCCAGCTCTCCCCCGGGCAGGCCGCAAACATTGCCGCCACCGCCGGGGTAAAGATTTACACCATCGGGGTGGGAAGCCGGGGCAAGGCCCCCTTTCTTGTCAATGATCCTTTGTTGGGGCAGCGGTATGTGTACCAGCAGGTGGACATGGACCATGATGCCTTGAAAGAAATGGCAGAAAAAACCGGTGGAATGTTCTTTGCGGCAAAAAACATGGATGAACTGGAAAAAATCTACCAAAGCATTGACCGCCTGGAAAAAACCAAGGTGGAGGTGGATGCCTGGGCCGAGTACAATGATCTCTATCCCTGGTGTGTTCTTCCGGGCCTGTTTCTGCTTGGCGTTTATATTCTCCTTTTCAATACGCGGCTGATGAGGATTCCCTGATGGATATGAAATTTGCACACCCTTATATGTTTTATCTGATATGGATTGTGATCCTGCTGGCCGGGGTAACCATTTACGGTATTCGGAAACGAACCCGCATTCTTTCCCAGTTCATGTCTCTGTCCCTGGTGCCCGACATGGCTCCGGGGGCCGCTTCCCGGAGACGTTGGACCAAAGGGGGGCTTTTGGTGTCAGGCTTTTTACTGGCGGTGTTGGCCCTCACCGGGCCCTTGCTGGGATTTCGCTGGGAAAAGGTGGAGCAGAAGGGGGTTGATATCATGATTGCTCTGGACTGCTCCCGCAGCATGCTGGCAACGGACATCAAACCCACGCGGCTGGAGCGGGCCAAAAGAGAGATCATAGATCTGTTAAAGATGATGCAGTCTGACCGGGCAGGCCTGGTGGCGTTTTCCGGCAGTGCCATTCTTCAGTGTCCGCTTACCCTGGATCATTCTGCCTTTAGCCTGTTCTTAAAAGCCTTAAGCCCGGATTATCTCCCCATGGGCGGCACGGATTTAAGTGGAGCCATTGCCACGGCTCTGAACGGGTTTGAATGGGATACTTCATCGGAAAAGGCCATTATTATAATCACCGACGGCGAAAATACCAGTGGAGATCCCATGAAAATGGCCCGGGAGGCCCTGGAGAAAGATGTGCGCATTTTCTGTATCGGCGTGGGCAAAAAAGAGGGGGCTCCCATACCCGATGCCGCCGGGGGATTTAAAAAAGATGCAACGGGAAGTATTGTCATGTCCCGGGTGGATGATGAAGGCCTGGAAAAAATAGCCGCACTCACCCGGGGAATCTACGTAAAATCCGTTGCCGGGGATATGGATCTGGATTTGATATACACCGGGCAAATTTTGAAAAACATGGAGCGTACAACTGTCCAGAGCGGTCGGAAAAAGGTGTGGGAAAATCGATTCCAGTGGCTGCTGCTGCCCTGTGTGCTTTTGTTGATTCTTGAGCTTCTGGTGTCTGAAAAAGGTAAAAAAGACAATGGGTATTCCCAAAGCCATCTGACCTTGTGGTTGATTTTATGCCTTGCTGGATACATTGGTCTGGGGGGTATACCTCTGGCCCATGCCGGTGCATCAAAAAGTGTGGCCCAGGGCATTGAAGCCTATGACAAAGGGGAGTGGGACAAGGCGGAGAAATCCTTCATTGATGCCCAGCTGGACAGACCGGACATGCCTGAACTGTATTACAACATCGGCAGCGCGGCCTATAAAAGAGGTGATTATGGATCGGCCGCGGTCAATTTCACCCGGGCCATGGACACCGAGGATGCCGATTTAAAGCAAAAGGCAACGTTTAATCTGGGAAACACCCAATATCGTAAGGGTAATCTTGAAGACGCTCTGGAATCTTTTAAGAAGATACCGGAAACCTCGCCGCTTTTTCAGAAATCCACGGAAAATATTGAATTTGTAAAACAGAAAATCCAAGAGCAGAAGAAAGCTGCCCAGGACCAGAAGTCTTCCAATGGGGATCAGAAAGACGATTCAAAGAACTCCGAAAATAAAGATTCCGACAACAAAGACGCTGACAAGGGTGAGCAGCAAAAGCAAGATCAACAGAAAAAGAATCCCCAGGACAACGACCAGGGCCGGAACGATCAGGGAGATAAAAAGCCGGACAGCCAGCCCGATGGGCAGAACTCCGCCGATCAGAAGAATGAAAAATCCGCCCCGGACCAGCAGCCCCCCAACCCTGGAGAGAATCAAGATACGCCTTCACCGACGGCCGGACAAGATGAAAAACAAAAATCTGAAGAAGATCAGGCCACCGGAGCCGGTGCAGATCAGAAAAATCAACAGTCGGGTCAGGATAAAGAAAAATCCGGTGCGGCTGCATCCCAGGCCGCTGAAACACAGGACACCCCGGAGCAGTCCCAGGGCATGGGTGCCCTTCAACCCCTTCAACAGCAGATGCTTGATCGTCTGGAAGATCAGCCGGGTCGGGCCATGATGCCGGTGTATTCCGGCCAAAGGGTTGAAAAGGACTGGTAGGCAGGTCAGTGGGGATGTGGGGTGGCCTTTCCATTGACGGGTCATAATTTATGATGGGTGAAAAGACAGTGTGAAAATGGGTATTTAAGGAGAAAAACAGATAGATGTTTAAAATCATTTTTCAAATTATAATGGTTGTTGCTTTTCTTTTTCCCGACCAGGGGTTTGCCTTTTCCGTCACCGCCCAGGTGGATCGCAATGAAATATCCATCAACGATTATCTCGGGTTAAAGGTTGTCTTTGACGGGGGCGAAGGAGAGGTGGATACCGCTCCCATAACGGATTTTCAGATTGTATCCCGGAGCAGCAGCAGTAATGTCAGCATTATCAACGGCAGTTATTCCAAAACGGTGACGGCGGTGTTTCAGCTGCTACCCCGCACCAAAGGCCGTCTTGCCATTCCCTCCCTGCCGGTATCCCATGAAGGAAAAGTTTATCACACCCAGCCCATTGAAGTGATGGTTGCAGATTCACCTGTGGCTCCGGAAGATAACCGTGATATCTTTGTCCGGGCAAAGCTTTCCCACGAAAAACTCTTTGTGGGCCAGCAGGGCATTTACCGGTTTCAGCTGTTCAGCGCGGTTCAATTTTCCAATGCCCGGCTCCAGAAGCCCGAATTTGAAGGCTTCAGTGTGGAAGAAATGGGCGAACCCCGGGAATTTACCCGGAATATCAATGGTCGAAGATACCGCGGGGTGGAGATCAGTTATCTCATTATCCCCAGAACACCGGGACGTCTTACCATTGACCCTTCCTTTCTTTCCTGCGATGTGGTGGTCCAGGACAGAACCCGCAGCAGGGACCCCTTTGGGGATTCATTTTTTTCCAATGGTTTTTTTGCCATGGGCAGAACCCAGCCCCGCCGATTTTCAACAAAGGCCATCTCCCTTGAGGTGATACCCCTGCCCCCCCATGATGAAAAGGTGCCGTTTTCCGGTCTGGTGGGGCAATTTAATTTTTCCGCTTTCCTGGATAATAATGCCATAAAGGCCGGAGAGTCCGCCACATTAACGGTGACCCTCTCCGGTACCGGCAATGTCATGGATGCAAAAATGCCGAAACTTACCCTTCCGGATTCGTTTAAACTTTACGAGGATTCCCCGGTGGAGGATATTCAATTAACCCCAAAGGGCTACCAGGGCAGCAAAACCTTTAAACGCGCTCTGGTGCCGGTATCACCGGGGACATTCACCTTGCCGGTTATTGATGTCTCTTACTTTGATGTGGTGGACAATGCTTACAAAACCCTTACCAGCCCATCCATGACCTTGACAGTGGCCCCGGGTGCTGCCCAGGAACAGCCATTGGTGACAGCAACCACGGCACCCCCTGCAGACAAGGCTGTAACACCGCGCCAGGTGGCCTTCACCGGCAGGGATATTCTTGAATTGAAAGAAGGCCCCGGCCTGCTCACCACCCGGTTTTCCATGCCCTTTTCCCTGTTCATGCTCTTGTATCTGCTGCCCTTTGCCCTTTTCTTTCTGGGGCAGGCGGTCTTTCGGATGATGAATAAGGGGGCAGATCCCTTGATGCTCCTGGGAAAAAAAGCGGATGATTATCTGAAAAAAAGCGAGAACAGTGACGAGGATGATCAGGGTTTTTTGCGAAATCTGTATATGGCCATGATGTGTCGTATGCTTTGGGTTGCCAGGCAGCCGGAGCGATCCCTGACCATTGCCGAGGCGTGTGAAATGCTGAATAAAAAGGGGGTGGCATCGGAAACGGTGAACCAGGTGGGGGATGTGATGTACGACATTGAATCGGCCCGGTATGGCAAAGGCGCACTGGATCACCAAGCAAGAAAGGTCTTATTGGGTAGAGTAAAGGCCATCATGAAACTGCTTTGTCTGGTACTTGTTTTCGGGATGTTGACAGGCGTATTCCCCACATGGGTGAATGCCCAGCCCAGGGAGGTCAAAGATTCCGGCCAGGGAACCACCCATGGGACCACCCTGCTTGAGGGCATATCCGCCTATAAAGAAGGTCGGTTTAAGGCGGCGGCAGAAACATTTTCCCATCTGGCATCCCAGGGCATGGAAAACGGGGAGCTCTACTACAATGCAGGCAACGCCTTTTTAAAAGCCGGTGATATTGGCCGGGCCATTTTGTGGTATGAACGGGCAAAAATGCTTATGCCCCAAGATCCGGATTTACGATTTAACCTGGCCCATGCAAAAACCTTTGTCCAGGATAAATCCGATGCCCCGGGGATTGATTTCACCGACATGCTCTTTTTCTGGAAAAACTATCTGCCCCCTTGGCTGATGGTCTGGGCAGCCATTTTCTTGTCTGCAATTTTTGCCGTTTATGCCGGTGTCCGGACCCGCAAAAAAAAACGGGTGTTCACCCTGGCCGGTATTATTTTTTTTGTGGCCGTGATCCTGGCTGGCACCACCGTCTGCTATGACTACTATGAAAAAGAAAATGGCCGGTTTGCCGTCATTCTTTCCAGAGAAGCCGCCATTCATTCCGGCCTCTCCTCTGATTCTACCACCCTGTTTGTGCTCCATGCCGGTACCCGGGTGCGGGTGGAAGAAAAACGTGATGGGTATTTGAAAATTATCTTTTCCAGGGATAAGATCGGATGGATCGGCCCTGACGATGCTGAGATGATTTAACCCTCCCCCTGCCAGGTGACCCGCAATACTTCCTCAAAAGTGGTTTCTCCATTCAGCATTTTTAATACGGCATCTTCTCGAAGGGTATTTAACCCTTCATGGGCCGCCCGTTTCCTTAAACTGGACACATTGACATCTCCAGATGTCATTTTTTTCAATGATTCCGAGTAGGGCAGCACTTCAAAAATGGCACTTCTGCCTCTGTAGCCGGTGTGTCTGCACTTGATGCAGCCTTTTCCCCGGTGAAGGATTATTTTTCCGTTCTGTGCAGATGCAATTTTTTCGCCGGAGGTCTTCTTTTCTGGACTATCTCCGTTCTCATTACCATCCACGTCGATTTTCCGGGAAATACTGGTTTCTGTCCAGGAGCCAATCGGGATTTTGTCGTTATCCTCCACATTTTTCTTTTTATCTTCCGGAAGTCTTAACCCCATGGCCAGCAGTTCCGTTTTATCTATTTCAAAGGATTCCCGGCAGTGGGGACAGATGCGCCGCACCAGGCGTTGGGCAATGATGCCCGCAAGAGATGACTGCACCAAAAAAGGCGGAATTCCCAAATCCAGTAGCCGGGTAAGGGATGACACGGCATCATTGGTATGAAGAGTGGATAAAACAAGATGCCCGGTGAGTGCCGCTTGTACTGCACTCTGGGCCGTATCCAGATCCCTTATTTCCCCCACCATGATAATGTCCGGGTCCTGGCGCAGGATGTTTTTTAATATGGTGCTGAAGGTGACATCAATGGCTGGCTGTACCGCAATCTGATTGAAATCTTCGTGGATCATCTCAATGGGGTCTTCAATGGTGGTGATATTTACCGCCGTGCTGGACAGCTGCTTCAGGGTCGAGTAGAGGGTGGTGGACTTGCCGCTTCCCGTGGGACCGGTGACCAGGATAATCCCATGGGGCAGGGTGATAATATTTTTATATTTTTCCAGGTCCTCCGTTGAAAATCCAAGCTTGGGAAGGTCCTGGAACAACACCTCGGGGTCCATGAGTCGAAGCACCGCCTTTTCGCCAAATGCCACCGGAATGGTGGAGACCCGGATTTCCACCTCAATTTTATCCTTCTGGGTTTTGATACGACCATCCTGGGGCCGTCTTTTTTCCGCCATGTTCAGCCCGGACAAGGTTTTGATGCGGCTGATAATGGCATTGTGTACCCGGCCCGGAAGGGTATAAACCGTGTGAAGTATCCCGTCGATGCGCATGCGCACCAGACATGTTGTCCGTTTAGGCTCAATGTGGATGTCACTGGCCCGCTGATCCAGGGCATAGGAAAAAAGATGGTCCACGGCATTGACAATGTGCTGGTCCGTGGCGGGCAGCTCATCACTTGATTTCAGGCGCACCAGCTGTTCCAGGTTGCTCAGTTCCCCCCCTCTTTTATGGGAAAACTGGGTCTCTGCTGCGGTGATGGACTTTCGGAACCCGAAGCACTCGGCAATGAGTCGCATGACGTCGGTCTTGCCGCTGACCACTGGACAGGCCCTTAGCCCCGACACCCGTTCAATGTCATCCATGGCCTCATGGTTAAAGGGGTTTGGGGTGGCCACCCGGATGATTTTCCCTTCCACTTCAAGGGGTAAAACCAGATGCCGAAGGGCAAAGGAGTGGGGGATGGTCTGGGTTACGACATTGAGATCCAGGGTCAGGGGATCAATTTTTTTATAGGGTATTTTCCAGGCGTTGGCAAGGGTTTCGTAGAGGAGGTCTTCATCCACCTCTGTGCCCGGATCATCCTGTTTCTTCAGCTTCAGGGCCAGGAGCACATCCATGAAATAGATGGGGGGAAGGATGGTGTTTTTTGAGTTCCCCTTCAGCCTTGCCTGTTGCTGTTTTTCCAGGACACAGCGGATCTCCTGTTCATTTTTCAGGGCTGCATTGACCTGTTTTCTGGACAAGATTTCACTGTTGAAAAGAATTCCGGCTATTTCTTTTGACGGTTTCACATTAGATCAAACCCATTGATTTTAAAAAAGCTCCCAATGCACCCACAAAGGAAATTCCAATGGAAATAGTAAACATCCGAATGGTGAATCCCCGCTGTTTACTACCCCTTTGTTCAAGTGTGTCTGTGACTCTGTTAATGGATGTTATCATCTGGTCAAGGCGCTGATCCATATCAATTTTTATGCTGTCAAAACGCTTATCAACATCCGTGTGAAATTTGTTGATATCATTATTTGTCCTGTTGATTTGAATTTGCATATGATCAAACCGAACCTCAAAGTATTTAGAGGTGGGGATGATATTTGCCACCAAGACATCCATGGTCTTTTTATCCAGGGTCAGGCTTTGAATGTCTTTCTCATCGGGTATGTTTTCCCCTTCTACCATTATTAATGATTCCCTCCTTTTTTTAATGTCTGAATTCTATACTATTGTCCAATCTATTTCAAGTCTTCCTGTTTTCTCTAAATTGCCACTTTTTTCATGAAAATCGGCTTTTTGCAACGGCGGTGGATATGTTTTCTAACTGGATGTATTGATTTTACAGCTTAATTATCAATGCTTGTGAAAAAAAAAAATGTGTTTTATACTGATCTTTAAAGTTTAGGTTTGTGGATTTATGCAAAAAAACGTCAATACTTTTGCCAAAAAATGATCAATTTTGATAAGATTACGTGCCGGTTGGCATAGAAGAACTTTCCATATTATGGATGGGGAATATTCCTCACCCTCCTTTCAGGGTTTTTTAAAAAAATTGTGTCATTGTTTGAAATTAATTCTTCTTATGATGTATCATTCTTGCATATTCTCTCTTTACTGAAACCACATAGATAAAGGGCTGTTCGTCTGCTGGAGAGTATTTGATGATGAATGAAAATAAAAAATCAATTTCAGGCTTCACATTGGTGGAACTGATGGTTGTGGTTGCAATTATCGGAATCATGGCTGGCATTGCAATACCCAGTTTCATTGGGTGGCTGCCGGATTATAGGCTTCGGAGCGCAACAAGGGATATTGTTTCATGTTTGCAGGAAATGAAGTTAAGAGCTGCCTCGGAAAATTCAAACACGGTTGTGATTTTTGATCTTACTGGTGAACGCTATCAGTCTTTTGTCGATGATGGGGGAAATGATGGTTCTGGCACCGCCAATGACTATCTGCATAATGGTTCCGAGATTATTTTAAAAAATATTACTTTACCCACTGGTGTTGAATTTATCAGCTCTACATTTTATTCAACGCCATCACCCTACTCTTCGACATTGGTGTATTTTGGGTTTAATAGTAGAGGTGTGCCGGTCAGCAATAAGAGTACCAACTTGATAAATGGGGGAACAATTGTTCTTCAAAATTCTAATTCGAAGAATATGCAAGTGGTGGGTAATATAGCAGGTAATGTCCGAGTGCCATGAACGGAACAATTGTTTTTACGGAATGAAAATGGGTAAATATTTAAAAAATAATATTGGTTTCACCTTAATTGAGCTGCTTGTTGCCATGGCTATTTCAATTATTGTGGCTGCAGGAATATTTATTGCCTATAAGAGTCAACAGGATGCACAGTTGGCACAAAAACAGATTGTTGAAATGCAGCAGAATCTGCGAGCTGCTTTATATATTATGACAAGGGACATTAGGATGGCAGGGTATGACCCTGATGGTGGGAAAAATGCTGGAATAACAAAAATAGGAAATGGAACGGATGGCAATCCGTTGGGTTTCACCTTTTGGGACGACGATGCTGGCACATTGGAAACAATTGAATACGATCTTTACGATGCTTATGATGATGGAGACATGGATATCGGAAGAAAAATTGGTAGTGCAAACCGTCAGGCCATAGCAGAAAACATAAATACACTTCAGTTTGTCTATTTCAAGGCAGATGGCAGTGTTGCAACAACTATATCAGATGTCCGAAGTATTCAAATATCCATTGGAGCAACCATTAATTTTGGTGCAGTTGACCATACATTGGGGAATAACCGCATGTTGACCACCATAGTTAAATGTAGAAACTTAGGATTATAGTCTGGGAATCTGGTGTTTATATTTCAGGATTTCGGATTACGATCCGATTTTTCAATTTTTTTTAATTCTGATTTTGGGGCTTTGCCAGCAAAAGAATCGGGGTAAAATGTGTTTCTGGTTTGTCCAGATTAGGGAATGTGAGTGATGGGTTCTGAATTGTCAACGATTGAAACAAAAGTGTTGATTTGTGAGAAAAAGGCCTTCACACTTATTGAAGTGCTGATAGCCCTGGTAATTCTTTCATTTGGTATTCTTGGTGTGGCACAAATGCAGATATCTGCAATTCGAGGAAATGCAGATGCAATGAAACGATCTGAAATTTTAATTGCCGCCCAAAAGCAGATAGAGAAGATGATGCAAGTTCAATATGATACGATTTCAGAAGGTGAGACGACCTTGGGATACAGTGATGATGACGCTATTCCGGAAGACTACATGCTGAAGTATGTTGTTACCACTGTGAGTGAATGTAAAAAAATAGAACTGACGATGTCTCCTGTAACTGTATATGAATACAGGGTTCAACCAACAGCAAATATAACTTTTTTGAAAGCTAAAGATTTAAAATGAAGGGCTTGGTCACAACATGGGTCATCCGTTACAGTTGGTAAGCCTGACACCTCCCCAAAGTGGCCCATGTTGTGACCAAGCCCTAAATGAATTTGTGACCGAGGTAGATCGTGGGAAGATTTCGAAATAAGATTATCAGAGGAAAGATAATGAATTATCAGCAAACAAAGACTGCTTTTAATAATTCAAATGGATCTACCATTGTCATTGTAATGCTCATTCTTGCTGTTTTGACGATACTGGGAATTTCGTCAATAAACACCAGTACCATTGAACTTCAGATTTCACACAATGAACGGATCTATCAGGAAAACTTTTATCTGGCGGAAGCGGTTGCACTGGAGGGTGCCCAGAGCCTGGAAGTGACCCCTGAAGATGTTCTTGATAATAGAGCTCTGCCTTTGCAATGGTTAAAAACTGTCAAATGGCTTGAAGATAACGACGTTGATATGACGCATGTGGAATCGTGGGACACTACTGATACGCCAAATGCGTCGGTATCCACTGTTATTACCGATAGCCGAGGCACTGTACTTTTTTCAGCAATTGAAGAGAAACTGGCCAAGGGGGCTTCCTTGGATATGAGTGAATCAAACAACATGTATGAATACACGGTTCGGGGACTATGTGATGATTCCCAAAACGGAAATGGCCACGTGCTCATAGAGATCGGTTATAAAAAAAGGCATTGAAAGAAAAAGGGGGAGATCATGGGAGCCGAAAAAGACTATGGAACGGAATGTCATGGAAACGGTTCAAGTATTCTTCTGAAAATAAGAACGTTAATTATTTTGAGCCTTCTGGCTCTTTTTTTCACCATGGGATTGCCGGGCTTGGTCCGGGCAGGGCAAATTCAAGTTCTTATTGAACCAGAAACGGCCAGGGATGCCGGTGCTAAGTGGTTTATTGAGAGGCGATCAGGCTTCAGTTGGGTAGAAATAGGAGGATTGAGGAGTAGTGGTGATTCTGTTTCGACCAATGGGGGCACTCAATATAGAATTAATTTCACTGACATCGGTGATGAGTGTGATCCCCCCAATTCATTCACAAGATATGGTTCAGGGAATAAAACATATACCAGATCCTACAATTGTGACGAGCACACCATTTATGCCGAATCCAATGATCATGGTAGTATTTCCCCTAATGGCTATGTAACTGTAACCCATGGAGAGAGTCAGGCTTTTACCATAACTCCAGATGATGGTTATCAAGTGCAATCGGTATCTGTGACCGATAATGATGGTAACTGGGTTGATGCAGGCGCTGTGACAAGTTATATATTTTCTAATGTAGTCGTAAATCATTCGATTCAGGTCTGGTTTGAGCAGATTCCCTCCCATAGCATTTACGCATATGACTTGTATGGAGGCAATTTTTCCCCCAGTGGTTTTATAAATGTAACACATGGAGCAAGTCAGACCTTTACTTTAGCGCCGGATGTGGGGTATCAAGTTGAATCTGTTTGGGTGACAAATGATTTTGGGTATTGGGTCAATGTTGGAGCGGTGACAACTTACACATTCTCAAATGTTGTTGTTAATCATTCTATCTGGGCCAGATTAGAGCCGATTCCCTCCTATACCATTACTGCCACGGCCGGGCCCAACGGGACGATTGATCCTCCGGGAACGGTGTCTGTGAACCAGGGAGATACGGAGACATTTTTCATAATCCCTGCAACCGGGTATCAAGTGAACACGCTTGTCGTGGATGGGGTTTCCCAGGAACCGGTTACCAGTTATTCCTTCAGCAATATTGACGCCAATCATACCATTGCGGTGACCTTTGAAAGAAGATCCTATACAATATCTTCCGGTGCCGGGGAGGGGGGGAACATTTCTCCTTCCGGTGATGTGACAGTGTATTATGGTGACAGCATCACCTTTAGCATTACCCCTAATGTGACCTATGAAGTCGCCGATGTCCTTGTGGATGGGGCTTCTCAAGGCCCGGTGACCACCTACACTTTCAGCAACATTGCAGGCGATCATGCCATCTCGGTGACCTTTAAGCTTAAGTCCGTGATTTATACCATCACGGCTTCTTCAGGGAACGACGGAAACATTTCACCTTCCGGAGCCGTTTCCGTGGCCCAGGGGGATGACCAGACCTTTACCATGACGGCAGACACAGGATACCAGGTGGATGACGTTTTGGTGGATGGGACCTCCGTGGGAGTGGTTTCTGCCTATACTTTCAGTAACGTTGATGCACATCATACTATCAGTGTCACCTTTGACAGTGTACTGCCAGCATCCAGTTGCGTGGATATCTCTGAAATGCCGTTGAGCAGTCAGCTCCAGGCGGCACCAGCCAATGTCATGTTTATCTTGGATGACTCCGGCAGCATGGACTGGGAAATCATGACCGATGAATCCAACGGCCTTTTCAATGTGGGCTATGATGAATTTGCCTATGTGTATGCCATGAGTGACAACCAGGATTCCAGTACCGGCACCGACGAACCCTATGGGTATGACAGGATGTACTGGAAACCCCAGTTTCATGTATACAACAGGATGTATTACAATCCAGCATCCACCTATGTGCCCTGGCCCAACAAAAGCAATGCCTCTCCCACATCTGCCCGGTCCAACCCGGACAGTTCCAGCCCCACACTCAACCTGACATCGGAATATACCGACAGCGGTGGATTATCAGTCAAAAATGCACACTATTACATCTGGTATGATCTGGATGGAGACGGCAACTGGATTGATGAGAATAATCCGGCCAACAATGCCGATGACGATGAAATTTACCTGGTAAACCTGGATGGAAGCATTAAGTACTACCGATGGAATGGAAATGGCCCTCATTTTGACTATTCGGAAGCCACATTTGAGTCAGATCCCCCCGATGCAATTGTCCCCAAAAAGATAGACGGCACAGAACGAACTTATACTGAAGAGCTTCAAAATTTTGCCAACTGGTTTTCTTACTATAGAAGAAGAGAGTATTCAGCCAAGGCCGCCGTTTCCAATGTAGTTAATACCATGAAGGGGGTTCAGGTGGGATATCTTTCCATTCAAGAGCGCCTGAAGCAGACAGTATTGAAGGTGAAGGTTCAGGAAGGGGGCAGTACCGTGGACAACTCTGTGACTCTTTTAAATAGTTTGTACGATAATTACAATTCAACCGGCGGTACCCCCTTGCGCCTTGCCCTTAAAAATGTGGGTCGTTACTATGACAAGGATGATGGGTACACCGGTGGCCTTGGCAACTCTCCCTATGCCAGTGCCGAGGATGGGGGGGGCTGTCAGCAGAGCTTTGCCATTTTAATGACCGATGGATTCTGGAACGGCAGCAGTCCCAGTGTGGGGAATCAAGATAGTGACCAGGGCACCCCCTATGCAGACACTTATTCTGAGACCCTGGCTGATGTGGCCATGAAATATTATAAGGACGATCTTTCAAGCAGTCTGGATAACCTGGTGCCCACCAGCTATTTTGATAGTGCCACCCATCAGCACATGATCACCTATGGCGTCTCCTTTGGAGTGACCGGCACATTGGATCCAGATGATTTTGATCTGCATAACAGTAACCCCGATAACCGTGTTTACCCCAACTGGCCCGATCCCTTCAGTGGGGATCAACAGAAGATTGATGACATGTGGCACGCAAGTGTTAATGGGCGTGGGCAGTTTCTCAATGCGTCCAATCCCGAAGAACTTGTCAATTCCCTGGTAACAGTGATGCAGAACATTGATTCCCGTACTGTTTCCGACGCTTCAGTGTCAGTGAACGGGGAAGAACTTCAGGCTGGAACCGTTATTTTTCAGTCCAGTTACACCACCGATGGATGGGCCGGTGATCTAAAAGCTTACAGCATCAATCAAACCACGGGGGAGGTGATCCGGGACACCTATCTCTGGTCTGCCGCCGAAAAGTTGGATTTGGCCGATTGGAATACAGGCCGGGAAATCGCCACATTTGATGGTGCTTCTGGGGTTTCCTTCCGATTTAATTCCCTGACAGATGCTCAGAAGGCATTGATAACGGAAAATGAGGTTAATTATCTCAGGGGAGATTCTTCTCTGGAATCCCAGGAAGATAACGGCGGTTCCTTCAGGGATCGATATTACAAGCTGGGAGATATTGTCCATTCTGCCCCCTTATTTGAGGAGAATGTCCTATATGTGGGAGCTAATGACGGCATGGTCCATGCTTTTGATGCCGATACCGGAGAGGAGTTGTTTGCGTATGTGCCCAACCGGGTGTTCCAGAATCTTAAGCGCTTAACCGAATCGCCCTATGCCCATAAATTTTTTGTTGATTTAACCCCCTATGCCAATAAGATTGGTGATTCTACTTTTCTAGTCGGGGGCCTGGGCAGGGGGGGGCAGGGATATTATATGCTGGACATCTCTTCTCCAGAAGGCAATGTGGAAGGTAATGCAGTGGACTGGGTGAAATGGGAATACCCCCGGGACAACACCTCTGCCACTGAGGTGAATGATCTGGGATATAGTTTTAGCAAGGCTATTTTGATACAGTCAAATGATGCAAGCATTGGGACTGACGGTTGGGTGGTGATTTTTGGGAATGGGTATAACAGTGCTAACGGCCATGCTGTCCTGTTTGTGCTAAATGCTGACACCGGTCAATTGGTAAAAACTATTGATACCGGTGTCGGTGCCTGTAACGGTATGTCAACACCTGTACCCATAGATGTAGATGCCGACCTGAAGGTTGATTATGTGTATGCGGGCGATTTAAAGGGCAATCTCTGGAAATTTGATTTGACGGCTGATTCCAGCAGCAATTGGGATGTAGCCTATAAAGAAGGATCCACTCCCATGCCCTTGTTCCAGGCAAGGGATGCCAGTGGCAATGCTCAGCCCATTACCTCTAAACCTGATGTCATGTGGCATTGTGAAAAACATGGTTATATGGTTATGTTTGGTACTGGACGATATCTGGGTGATACGGATTTTGACATTGCAGCCTCCCAAACCATTTATGGTATTTGGGATTATGGGGATGACGATGATGATAGTGAGTATCTGGGGGTATTTACCAGACCTGGTCTTTCTAATCAGCTTGATACCGTAGAGCTGCTGGCCCAGACCCAGATTGACTGGCGAACAGTCAATGGACATAACCTACGGACCCTGAGTGATAATAAGCCCAACTGGGAAACCGTTGCCGACACTACCTCTGGAGAATCGCCGAATCCAGGATCCGGGAGTGAGGGAGTCATTGCAGATGCAGGATGGTATTTTGATCTGCCCATTGACCAGGGAGCATCCGGTCATGAGCGTGTTATTTCTGACGCCATTGTTAGGGATGGGAAACTCATTATCACCTCTTTTCGACCAAAGGATACCCCCTGTGATGCAGGTGGCAGTTCCATCGTTCATGAAATGGATGCCTGCAGTGGCGGAAGGCTTGATGACGCCCAGTTTGATATCAATGACGATGGTATAATTGATGAGGATGATAAAATTAATATCGGTACACCGGAGGATCCTGAATGGGTCCCCCCCACCGCCCTGGATTTTCCAGGTCGGCTTTATCCACCTGTTATTGTGAGAATTCCCGGAGGATCTGGGCCTGATATAGAGGTTAAATATTTCAGTGCCACCACGGGTAATATTCCCATTGTCAGAGAAAAGGCAGAGCAAAAGGGAATGTATTACTGGCGCGAGGTGGAGCCATAATTGAAAAATATTTTTCCGGGGTCAGTAGGGTCTTGAAACAAAATACAGGAGGAGTCCCATGGATTGGTACAAAGCAGCATGTGAAGTAATCTGTCGCATTGTGATGATGCTTGTTTTTATATGCCATGCAGGTATCTGTCCGGCCGTATGGGCAGACGAAAAAATTATTGAAATATTTGATATCACTCCGGTAATTTCCGAGGAACTTACTCATGAAAATATCCCGGCTGTTTTTCACGGTAAAGGAATAATTGACAGGATGGAAGGAATGGAAATCGTGGTGGGTGACAGACTGTTTGATTTATCCCGAGACGTCTCATACTATACCAAACAGGGGGAAGAGGTGGCTCGGAATCAATTTCATACAGGCCTTCTTGTTGGCTACCTGAAAAATTTGGAGGGTTCTATTTATGCTCTGTATAAATTGGAATAGCACTACAGCGATACTTTGACTTCAAACCCTTATGCTAATTAATTTTCATAAGTTAAATCAGCATGGATCATAAGTAAAATGATATGTGTTTCTTATTTAAATAGTTAAGTGCCGCTGTAATGATAAAAAAAATTGGATCATGTCGTAAAAATATTTGTTATTAAAGCAGCAATTCTAATTGTGGTTTTTAATTGAGTTTATTGATGCGTAACTCATTGAAATAACGTTGAAGAGAATTGTTGTCTTCTTGCTTTTAAACGCATCTGGCTCCAGCAATTAGAATTGTTGTTTTTAAAGGTGATGTTTTGGCAAAGAAAGGATAAAAGGTTATTGATGGGGGGGGTATGCGCAGGATAATATTTCTTTGGACTATGGCCATTCTGATGATTCCCACTTTTGCCCCGGGAGAGTATTTTCGTTATGTTGATGAAAACGGGGTTGTCTCTTATACGGATGATCTCTCAAAGGTGCCTGAAAGACAACGGAATAACGTTGATTCCTTTGTCAGCGTAAAAAAACAGGTTTATGAGCATAGTGATCAAAAAGAAGGGGAAAACAAGAATGAAGGGGAAAAAGAAGTTTTTGATGATGATGCTTCTTCCCTGAATGTGCCTGCTCCAGACTTGGAAAATTCCATGTCACAAGAGATGATGGCTCTGAAGGAGGCATTGGACCAGGAGTTCGCCCAGTTGAATGAGGCACGTGCCGCATTGTTGGTAGAGAAACAAAAAATAGGTAATCAGACGGATGTTTCCCTGTTTAATCAGAAAGCCGGGAAACTTAATGATCGTATTAAAGCCTTTGAATTAAAGAAAGAGGCATATCTTAAAAAAGTGGTGGCGGAGGGGCAGTGAATCCTGTTCAGAGGTTAATAAATAGTAAAAAAAATGAGTCCATTGTGGGTTTGTGTTAAAAGTCCATTATACTTTTTTTAGAGACTTTTCTAAAATGGGTTATTTTGTGTTTAATAGATTCAAATTGACAAATGAAGAGCATTAGGCTTTTATGATGTTTATTAATTTTTTTTGCGCCGATGGCGTGGAGGTAATATGAAAAAAGTGTTTGTTTTGAAATATGATATAATTTTTTTCTTTCTATTGATAGCGATGGTGTGTGTTTGCGGCTGCACCACCACCGGAATGAACCAGAGAAAAGAAACACCCACCGCAACCGTTCAAAAAACAGAATCCGTTGCAGTATACTATGATTTCAAAGACGTACTGGTTCCCCAGGAGCTTAAAATTGATGATGATGCCACGGTGATCATCAGCACCCCCGGGCTCACATCTGGTGTTCTGGCACTGCGGGGACGGGTGGAGAAAAACTCCCTGTTTAATTTTTTTCGCATGAACATGATCAAAGATAACTGGAATATTGTCAGCCAGATCAAATCCCCCAAAATTACCATGCTGGTATTCCAGAAGGCCAATCGCTGGGCAGTGGTGAATATCCGGGAAAATGATCTTTACACCTATGTGGAGATCGGCGTAGCCCCCACCCAGAATCAGGCATTGCCCATGGAATCCGGCGAATCTATCCTCATTAACTGATTTATATAATTTCTTTTCCGAGCTATATTCCAAACTGATATGCTGGATGAATTATGCAAATTGATAGCCAAATCAATGGGTATTATTAAATAATGAAGTGCCTGAAAGATAAAACGATTCTGCTGGGGGTATGTGGTGGCATTGCCGCATATAAGGCTGTCAGCCTTTTAAGGCTGCTCAAAAAGGCAGGCGCTTCGGTAAGGGTGGTTATGACCGCCTCTGCATTGGAGTTTGTGGGTGAAACCACCTTCCGGGTGTTATCCGAAAATGATGTGTGCACCGGGCTGTTCAACACCAATGAGGCCGTGGTGCGGCACATTGAGTGGGCCACCGAGGCCGATGCGGTGGTGATTGCCCCGGCCACTGCCAACATCATCGGCAAAATGGCCCATGGGCTGGCCGATGATGCGCTCTCCACCATGCTGCTGGCGGTGACGGCTCCCATCATGGTGTGCCCGTCCATGAATACATATATGTACGAGAATAGAGCAGTACAGCGGAACCTGGATATCCTGGAAGGCGACGGTGTCGTGATTCTGGAACCGGGCACCGGAGAGCTTGCCTGCAAAACATCGGGTGCAGGACGTCTGCCTGACCCTGAAGTGATTTTTGACCGCCTGGGGAAATTGTTTGTTCCTTCGGATTTTGCCGGTAGAAAAATATTGGTCACAGCGGGTCCCACCCGGGAGGCCATTGACCCAGTGCGGTACATTACCAATCATTCTTCCGGTAAAATGGGATACGCCATTGCCGAAGCTGCAGAAAAAAGAGGGGCAGCGGTTACTCTGGTATCAGGCCCGGTGGCTCTGTTGCCCCCCCTTGGTGTGGAAATGATCCGGGTGGAAAGTGCCCGGCAGATGGCAGATGCGGTGCTTGGAGCCATGGATGATGCCGATGTGATCATCAAGGTGGCGGCGGTGGCCGATTACAGACCGGCGGATCCGAAGGATAGAAAAATAAAAAAGAAAGACCAGGACGGGGATCATCTCTCCATTCATCTCATGGAAAATCCCGATATCCTTCGGGCCGTGGGCGAACGTAAAGAACATCAGTTTGTGGCCGGATTTGCCGCAGAAACCAATGATCTGGTGGAAAATGCCACCCTGAAAATGGCACGGAAAAATCTGGATATGATCGTGGCCAATCAGGTGGGTGTGAAGGATTCCGGGTTTGAAGCCGACACCAACAAGGCAACTTTTCTTTTCCGGGACGGCTCCCGCCGGGATGTGCCCCTCATGGATAAGTCCGCCGTGGCCCATTCCCTTCTTGATGAAATTCACAGTAGAATATCATGAAAGAAAACTCAAATATACAGCTGGCACAAAAGATTTCAGCCCATAGCCTCGGTGAGATTATCCAGGCGTTGTCCACCTGCCTTTCACTTCAAAGAGACATGGGCATAACCCGGCTGGACCTTTCCCCGGAAACCATTGCCTTGATGGATCATTGGCAGAGGGGGAAATTGCGTCCCATGGTCCGGCCTGCCTTATCAAAAGCCAGCTTGCCATCCCAGAATTTTCGAACTCATCTACCAGGTAAAACAGATGTTTCACAAAATCATGGTGCTACTCCGCAAAAAAATAATTTCTCCAAGTCACATGAAACCGTCACTGCCTACCCATCCAGTGATTCTTCCAGAGAAAAAGTAAAACCAGTTCAAGATATGATCATGCCGGTTATTCAAAGCCGGGGCACCAGTTCATCCGGAATATTTTTTCTATGTGATGCCGTCACACGGGATCAACACCAGCAACCGGATATTACCCTGGGTCCTGCCGGGGAGTTGTTCCTGAATATATTAAAGGCCATGCATCTTGATGCGGATCAGGTTCATATCATCAGCTTTTCTCCCCCGTCCTCCCGGAAAATCCCGCCTGATGAAACCTGGCAAAAACAGATAAAAACCCATGTATTTCAGAAAGTAAAGGCGTTGAATCCCCGAATCATCTGCACCATGGGAGAGACGGCAATGCAGGTGATGCTGGGAAACGAAGTGAATCTTTCAAATGGGGAAGGGCAATTTCATAATATGGCCACAGCCCTTTTAATCCCTACCTTTCATCCGGCACAACTCATTGAAGATCTCTCCCTGAAACGCCCCGTGTGGGAAACCATGAAACGGATCATGCAGCGGGCAGAGCAGGACTGATCCTTCTTTCCTGGTGGCCCATGTTGCGATTAATCCCAAAATATCCATAAAAAATGGCCCCCTTAAGTGGTCGGAATTCGCGACCAATTTTTGGTGGTAAGGATGGTGCGTCGAAATGCTGTTAACCCGGTTTCTGAAAATACTGGACGCAGAAAAAGGATACTCCCCCCACACCATAAAGGCCTATGAACGTGATTTGGCCGATTTTATGGGTTTCTGTGCCCAGGGCACCGGATCAGAAATTTTGTCCGATGCCGATTTTTTAAACCAGGCAGAGCAGAAAAAAGCCGCTTTGATCCGGGAATACCTTGTGTTTCTTGCCAAAACAGGGATCCAGAAAAGATCCGTGGCCAGAAAGCTTGCCGCCATTAAATCCTTTTTTAGGTTTCTTGTCATGGATCAACATCTGCGCTTCAACCCCGCAGAGGCCGTGCCCTATCCCAAAGTGGCCCGTAAAATCCCCGATTTTCTAACCGTGGACGATATCTTTAAACTGTTGGATTCCATAAAAACAAGTACCCTTTCCGGTCGACGCAATGCCGCCATATTTGAGACCTTTTATTCCACGGGAATCCGGGTATCGGAAATGCAGGGGCTTGATTTTACAGATGTTGATATGGAACGAAGATGCCTCAAAGTGACGGGCAAGGGCAATAAACAGCGTATTGTTCCGGTGGGCCAGCGGGCACTTTCCGCCATTCTTTTTTACCGACAGGGGCTTGATCTTCCCCATGTGCCGCTGTTTTTGAACCTGAAAAATAATAAGCGCCTTTCAGATGATTCCATGCGCAAGATTTTAAACAAGATCGTGGCCGACTGCAGGCTTTATTTGCCGGTTAGCCCTCATACTCTGCGCCATTCCTTTGCCACTCACATGCTTGATGCCGGAGCCGACCTGCGGGGCATCCAGGAAATCCTGGGGCACGCCAGCCTTTCCACCACCCAGATTTACACCCATGTCACCATGGATCGACTCATGCAGGTGTATGACAAGGCTCACCCCCGACGTTAGGGCTTCCTTTCTCTCTTCATTGAACGTTGTTGTGATCAATTCCGTCTGAAATAATGCTTGCATCTTCAGTCCAAGGGCTTATATTCTTGCCCATGTTTACTTTTTTATATGAAACGATGAGGGGTCTGACCGTTTCAGACCGGGAGAAAAAATATGAGTGATGTATTTCACGGAACAACAATCCTTGCCCTTCGCCATAAAGGCCAGGTGGTGGTGGCCGGTGATGGCCAGGTAACCCTTGGTACCACCATAACCAAACACAAGGCCAGAAAGGTCCGGCGTATATATAATGATGCCATCATCACCGGGTTTGCCGGTGCAACTGCCGATGCCCTGCACCTGTCGGAAAAATTGGAACAGAAGCTGGAACGGTTCAATGGCAATCTCACCAGAAGTGCCGTTGAGCTGGCAAGGGAATGGCGCACCGATAAATATTTAAGACGGCTGGAGGCCATGATGATTGCCGCAGACAAAGACTGCACCTATCTGCTGTCCGGCAATGGTGATGTCATTGAGCCGGACCACGGGGTGATAAGCATTGGTTCCGGCAGTACCGGCGCCCAGGCAGCAGCCCAGGCATTGATGCAGCACACCGACCTTGACCCGGTGAAAATCGTTGAAGAGGCCATGGCCATTGCTGCTTCTCTCTGCATTTATACCAATAACAACATCACCGTTGAAACCATATAGGATACAAAAAATATGATTCGGGATTTAAAACCCAAAGAGATTGTCCAGCGCCTGGACAGATATATCATTGGCCAGAAAAACGCCAAAAAATCCGTGGCCATTGCCCTTAGAAACCGTTGGCGCAGGCGGCAGGTGGCCGATGATCTAAGAGATGAAATTGCTCCCAAAAATATTATACTCATCGGGGCCACCGGGGTGGGAAAAACAGAGATTGCCAGACGTCTGGCAGATCTCACCGACTCTCCTTTTTACAAGGTGGAGGCATCCAAGTTCACCGAAGTGGGGTATGTGGGCCGGGATGTGGAATCCATGGTGCGGGACCTGGTGGAGTTGACCATTAATAATCTTAAGGGTCGGCAACAGGAAGCAGTGAAGGAAAAAGCTGCAGGCATTGCCGAGGAACGCCTTTTGGATATTCTACTTCCCAGTGGAAATGCTTCTGCTTCGGCTCCCGGTGGTGGTTCAGACGTGGAAGTGGCCGGGGAAGGCAATCGCATTGACATCGTGGATGCCGGTGTTGTGCCCAAGTCTTCCACCCGGGAAAAGCTTCGGAAGATGCTCAGGTCAGGCAAGCTTGATGACCGCATGGTGGATATGGAAGTCCAGGGAAAAAACACCCCCATGGTGGAGATTTTCAGCAACACCGGCATGGAGGAGATGGGCATTAACTTCAAGGATGTGCTGGGAAGTATCATGCCAAAGAACACCAAACGACGCAAGATCAAAGTGTCTGAGGCCATGAAAATCCTGTGCCAGGAGGAGGCCGCCCATCTGGTGGACATGGAAAAGGTGGTGGGTGAAGCCATAGAAATGGTGGAGCAGTCCGGCATCATCTTTCTTGATGAAATTGACAAGATTGCAGGTAAGGAAAAGGGCCATGGCCCGGATGTGTCCAAGGAAGGGGTTCAGCGGGATTTGCTTCCCATTGTGGAGGGCAGTTCCGTGCCCACCAAGTATGGTACCGTAAAGACCGATCATATTCTGTTCATTGCCTCGGGGGCTTTTCATATGTCAAAACCCTCGGACCTCATCCCTGAACTCCAGGGTCGTTTTCCCATCCGGGTGGAGCTTGACAATCTGGGGCAGACGGAATTTGAACGGATATTGACCGAACCCAGAAATGCCCTGGTACTTCAATACATTGCACTGCTTCGCACCGAAGGGATAGCTCTGGAGTTCACCGATGATGCCATAAAACGCATTGCCGCCATTGCCGTGGAGGTAAATACCAATACAGAGAACATAGGTGCCAGACGTCTGCATACCCTTATGGAAAAACTGCTTGAAAATGTATTGTTTGAAGCCCCGGATCTGAAAGACAAAACCGTTGTGGTGGATGCATCCTTTGTGGATGCACAATTGAAAAACATCGTGGAAGATGAGGATTTGAGCAGGTATATATTATGACAGACATGAATGTGGCAGACATACTCATAGAGGCACTTCCCTATATCCGGCAGTTTTCCCGGAAAACCATTGTGGTGAAATATGGCGGGCATGCCATGGTGGATGAAAAACTTAAAGAAGATTTTGCAAGTGACATCACCCTGTTGAAATACATTGGCCTTAATCCCGTGGTGGTTCATGGCGGTGGCCCCCAGATTAATAAGGTCCTTGATGCCATGGGTATTACCTCCAGTTTTGTAAGGGGGATGCGTTATACCGACGGAGAAACCATGGATGTGGTGGAGATGGTGCTCGGAGGCAAGGTCAACAAGGAAATCGTGGCCCGCATTAACCGAAAAGGCGGCAGCACCGTGGGGCTCACCGGTAAGGACGGCGGCCTGATCACCGCTGAAAAGATGACCATCTACCAGGAAGGGGAGGGCGATAATCCCCCGGAAATCATTGATCCCGGCATGGTGGGCACGGTGTCCCGGATTAATCCTCACATCATTCATACCCTCACCGACCAGGGATTTATCCCGGTGATTGCACCGGTGGGCATTGGTGTAAAGGGTGAAACGTATAATATCAATGCCGATCTGGTGGCGGCCAAAATCGCCTCGGCCCTCAATGCCGAACGTCTCATCCTGCTCACCGATGTGGACGGACTTCTGGATGAGTCAGGCAAGCTGGTGTCCTCCGCCGATGCCGACTCCATTCATGGCATGATTAAAAGTGGTAACATCAAGGGCGGCATGATACCCAAGATGGAGTGTGCCTTGGAGGCCCTGGATCATGGGGTGCAAAAGGCTCACATCATCAACGGTACAAGATCCCATGCCCTGCTGCTGGAGCTTTTTACCGATTCCGGCATCGGCACCCAGGTGATAGGAAAAAAATAATAACAGAAACTGATACTTGGGCCATGCCAACGACACGAAAATATCCGAATCACAAGCACCCAGTACCTAATATCCAGCATCCCCAAGGGCAAGGATAACGTTTTTAAAAACAGGTTGAAAATAAGGTGAAATTTTGAATACAAAAGAAAAAACAGATAAATATGTATTTAACACCTATGGTCGAATCCAGAAGGTGTTTGTCAAAGGCCAGGGCGCAACCCTGTGGGATGAAGAAGGCAATACCTATACCGATTTTCTTGCTGGTATTGCCGTGTGCAGTCTGGGGCACAGTCACCCCGAGGTGGCTGCAACAGTGGCAAAGCAGGCGGCCACCCTCACCCATGTATCCAATTTATATTACACCGCGCCCCAGGCGGATCTTGCCGAAAAACTGGTGACCTACTCTTTTGCCGACCGGGCTTTTTTTGCCAATTCCGGGGCCGAGGCCAATGAGGCCGCCATAAAGCTTGCCAGGCGATATTTTAAAGAAAAGGGCCAGCCGGAGCGGGTCAAAATCATCTCCATGACCCGGTCCTTCCATGGCCGGACCATGGCCACCCTGTCCGCCACGGGCCAGGACAAGATCAAAGACGGCTTTTCCCCCCTGGTGGAGGGATTTGTACACATTGCCTTTAATGATATGGATGCTTTAAGGGCTGCCATGGACGACACCGTGTGTGCAGTCATGATGGAACCCATTCAGGGAGAAGGCGGAGTAATCCCGGCCATTCCCGAATACATCAAGGCAGTACGGGACCTGTGTGACCGGGAAGGTGTGCTGCTTATCTTTGACGAGGTCCAGACGGGTATGGGACGCTGCGGGCGGTTGTTTGCCCATGAAATTTACGGGGTTACTCCTGATATCATGACCCTTGCCAAGGCCCTTGCCAATGGACTTCCCATGGGGGCCATGCTGGCCACAAAAGAGGCTGCCACTGGGTTTGCCCTGGGCAGTCATGCAACCACATTCGGCGGTACCCCCCTGGTGGCTGCGGCGGCCCTAACCGTGTTTTCCATTATTTCCCGGCCGGAATTTCTCCAGGATGTGGTGGAAAAGGGGGAATACTTTAAAAAACAGCTTTCCGCCCTTAAGGGCACCCACCCCTGTATCAAAGCCGTGAGGGGGGAAGGTCTGCTGGTGGGCATGGAAATTGACGGGGAAGCCGGTAAAATTGTTGAAGATTGTCTGAAAAAAGGCTTTATTATTAATGCCATTCAGGGTAATATTTTACGCTTTGCACCGCCCCTTATTATCAGCAATGAAGAAATAGACGCGCTGGTGGCAGTGCTGGACAGCCTTCTGGCATAAGGAGATTTGGATTTGAAAAAAGATATACTGTCGTTGCTTGATCTGGAAAAAGATGATTTTACCCATCTGTTTGACAGGGCCTTGCAGCTTAAAAAACGGTTTGACCAGGGCATTGCCGATCGCCCCCTGATCGGGAAAAGCCTGGGATTGATATTTGATAAAAAATCCACCCGTACCCGGGTGGCCTTTGAAACCGCCATGATTCAGCTGGGGGGAACCCCCATTTACATGAGCACCCAAGATACCCAGATATCCCGCAATGAACCGGCCTGTGATACGGCCCGGGTGTTGTCCCGGTATGTGGATGCCCTGGCCATGCGCACCTTTGATCACTCCCTTGTGGCCGAATTTGCCGCTTCTGCAAGTATTCCGGTGATCAATGCATTGACAGATTCTTTTCATCCCTGTCAGATTTTGAGCGATCTCATGACCATCATTGAAATCAAAGGCGGTTATGACGGGCAGAAAATTGTGTGGGTGGGGGATGGCAATAATGTGGCCAATTCCTGGGTTAATGCCGCGGCTGTTCTGGATCTGGATTTGGTGGTGGTCACCCCTGAAGGATATGGAATTCCCGAAGAGGTTAAGGCTGCAGCTCTTGCCAGGGGCGGTGAAAAAATTGTGTTCACCCATGATCCCGTGGGGGCGGTGAAGGATGCCGATGTCGTTTACACCGATGTCTGGGCCAGCATGGGCCAGGAAGAAGAGCAGAAAAAGCGGGAGATCGCCTTTAAAGGATTCCAGGTAAATAAACAACTTCTTTCCCATGCCGCCAAGGATGTTACCGTGCTGCATTGCCTGCCCGCCCATAGGGGTGAGGAGATTGCCGAAGATGTGCTGGAAGCCCCGGGTGCTGTGTTCTGGGACCAGGCGGAAAATAAACGCCATATGCATAAAGCGATTCTTGAGACTTTGATTCTTAAAACCCGTTAAGGAGAAATAACGTGTCTGATATAAAAAAAGTGGTTCTTGCCTATTCCGGGGGGCTTGATACCTCGGTGATATTGAAGTGGCTCATTGAGACCTACAAGTGTGAAGTGGTGACCCTAACCGCAGATTTAGGTCAGGAAGAAGAGTTGGACGGCCTTGAAGCCAAGGCCCTCAAAACCGGTGCTGTAAAAGCCTATGTGGAAGATCTCCGGGAGGAGTTTGTAAGGGATTATGTTTTTCCCGCGTTCCGGGCCAATGCCATATACGAGGGACAGTATCTGTTGGGTACCTCCATTGCAAGGCCTTTGATTGCCAAACGTCAGATCGAAATTGCCCATAAAGAAGGGGCCGATGCTGTAAGCCACGGTGCCACGGGCAAGGGCAATGATCAGGTCCGTTTTGAGCTTGGATACCTGGCCATTGATCCGGCCATTAAAATCATTGCGCCCTGGCGGGACTGGGATCTCACCTCCCGGACCCGGCTCATGGCCTTTGCTAAAGAGCATGGCATTGAAGTGCCCCAGACCCCCAAGAAACCCTACAGCACCGACCGCAACATGCTCCATATCAGTTACGAGGGCGGTGTGCTGGAAGATCCCTGGGCCCAGGCCACCGATGACATGTACACCATGTCTATTCGCCCCGAAGATGCTCCGGATATGCCTGAGATTATTGATATCACATTTAAAAATGGTGATCCCGTGGCCATCAACGGAGAGGAGATGTCCCCGGCCACCATGCTCAAGACGCTCAACACCCTGGGCGGCCGCAACGGTATTGGTCGCATAGATCTGGTGGAAAACCGGTTTGTGGGTATGAAATCCCGCGGCGTGTACGAAACCCCCGGTGGTACTCTGTTGCGCCTGGCACACATGAACATGGAGTCCATCACCTTGGACCGGGAAGTGGCCCATCTGCGGGACTCTTTGATTCCTAAATATGCCGAGCTGATTTACAACGGTTTCTGGTTTTCACCGGAGATGGAGCTTCTTCAAAAAATGATCGACGAGACCCAGATCAACGTATCCGGCCGGGTGCGACTGAAGCTCTACAAGGGCGGATGCCATGTGCTGGGAAGGGAATCTGAGTTCAGTCTCTATGATGAGTCCTTTGCCACCTTTGAAGATGATGATGTCTACTCCCAGAAGGATGCCGAAGGATTTATCAGGCTCAATGCCCTGCGTTTGAGAATTCGCAAGCTGGCCCGGGATCGACGCAACAAGGCATAATCTGCAATAAAAATAATTGTATGATTTATTTAGTGCTTTACATTTTTCTGGCTTTATTTTGTATTTAATGGACGTTTTTCCGGAGAAGTGTAAAGTTTTTTTAAAGGATGTTCAAACCAGGACCGAAAAAATGGCAAAAAAACCATGGGACGGCAGATTTTCCCAGAGTACAGACAAGCTGGTGGAAAAGTTCACCGCCTCCATTGATGTGGACCGGGAGCTTTATAATTACGACATTGACGGCAGCATCGCCCATCTCAAGATGATGGCCCATCAATCCATGATCACGGAAGAAGAAGCGGATGTCCTGGCCCGGGGCCTGGAATCGGTGCGAAGAAAGATCAAGGATAATGCCTTTGATTTTTCAGATACCCTGGAAGACATCCACATGCACATAGAAAGTGCACTGGGCGATGAAGTGGGGCCGGTGGCCCGCAAGCTTCACACGGGAAGAAGCCGAAATGATCAAGTTGCCCTGGATGTCAGGATGTATCTGAAGGCCGAAACCTATGCCATCATGGAGGGGCTTCTTGCCCTTCAAAAGGTCCTGGTGGAAAAAGCCCATGAGAATCTGGATGTGGTGATGCCGGGTTACACCCACCTGCAGCGGGCCCAGCCAGTGCTGTTTGCCCATCATCTCATGGCCTATTACGAGATGTTCAAGCGTGACTTTGAGCGTTTTGAAGATTCTTTGAAACGCACTGATGTCATGCCCTTGGGAAGTGCTGCCCTGGCTGGCACCACCTTTCCACTGAATCGGGAATATACAAGGGAACTCTTAGGGTTTGCAAAGGTGTCCGATAACAGCATGGATTCGGTGTCCGACCGGGATTTTGCCATGGAGTTCATCTCCCATGCCACCATCTGCATGGTGCATCTGTCCCGATTTTCCGAAGAACTGGTGCTGTGGTCTTCGTCTGAATTTGCCTTTGTCACCATCTCTGATGCCTTTACCACCGGTTCCAGCATCATGCCCCAGAAGAAAAACCCCGATGTGGCAGAGCTGGTCCGGGGCAAAACCGGCCGGGTGGTGGGCAATCTCATGGCCATGATTACCCTGATGAAATCCCTGCCCTTGGCCTATAACCGGGATATGCAGGAAGACAAGGAGCCGCTTTTTGATACGGTAAATACCCTGAAGGCCTGTGTGGATATTTACACCCGCATGCTGCCAAACATTGCCGTGAATGCCCCTGCCATGCGAAATGCCGCAGAAAACGGATTTTTGAATGCCACAGACCTGGCCGATTATCTGGTGGTCCGGGGCATGCCCTTCAGGGAAGCCCATTCGGTGTCAGGAAAAGCCGTGGCCTTTGCCCTTGGCAGAGAAAAAGAACTGCACCAGCTGACCCTTGACGATTTCAAGACCTTTTCCCAGCTCATTGAAGGGGATATTTTTGACTTTCTTTCAACGGAACAGATGATTTCCCGCCGGGTCACCCACGGGGGAACCAGCTATGACAATGTGAAGCTGGCTGTGGAAAAGGCTCGTGAATATTTAAACAGGTGAACTCAAACTGTATGAATTGCGTTTGAGGATACCCGATGTTGTAAGCTGGTCCAGATAGGTGAAGATGGGGTGCTGGTCGAATATTTACCTGAATTTTCTCCGAAACCCAATCAATAGGCTTGGTTGGGAAACAAGGAAAGATATATGCAGTATAGGATAAAATTTGTGGTCATGGCGGTTATGGTGCTGTTGATCCTGACAGGAAGCATGGGATGTGGTAAAAAAGCCCCCCCATTACCACCATTGTCCTTCATACCACCGGTACCCATCCAGTTGACCTACCAGTTGACAGCAGATAAGGTGACACTTCAATGGAAACTTGATCCTGAACTACAGAAAAAGCCCGGGGCAATTGACATGGCTGTTGAGGTTTACAGGGCCGCCAGGGCGCTTACGGAAGACGCTTGCCTGGAATGCCCCCTGACATTTAAAAAAAGGGCTGAACTGCCGGTCACCTCCGTTGGTCATGGAGAGTCCCTTGAAAGGGGATATCGATATTTTTATCGACTGCGGACGGTGAAAGGCAATGCTGTTTTCAGTGAGTATTCCGAAACTCTATCCTTTGATTTTGAATGATTCATTAAAGCCAAAAAAAATATAATGAAAGAAAATGCTGTCATGGATAAACAATCGTCGGCTTTTATCTCCATTGGCTCCAATCTGGGGGATAAGTATGATAACTGCCTCAAGGGAATTGAACGACTGAATCATCTGAGCCATACCACTGTCAAGGCGGTGTCGCACTTTTACCAGACCGATCCTGTGGACTACACCGACCAGGACTGGTTTGTCAACGGCATGGTCAAAATTTCCACCCTCCTTGCCCCGGTTGAATTAATGGCCTATCTTAAAGGCATTGAACAGGCCTTGGGACAGTTTGAAAAAGCGTTTCGTTTCGGTCCTCGTCTCATTGATCTGGACATTGTGTTTTATGATAATTTGGTGATGCACCATGACACCGTTATTCTACCCCATCCCCGGATGCACAAAAGGCGCTTTGTATTAAAGCCCCTTTGTGATATAGATGCCGCAATTGTTCACCCGGTGCTGAACCGGACGGCACAAAACCTTCTGGATGAATTAAAAGAAGATGGCCAGAATGTTTTGTTCTATAAAAAGGGGCCGCATGCACCCCTGCAATAATCCACCCCAACGGGTGAACCCTTACAAAAAAGGGCCTTTGTGGATTTGTGTGATTTAGACAGATTGTGATTCGTAATTTTCAGTGTGGGCGCATTGGAAATTATGAAATTTTACACAAATCCGTGATGACCCATAAAAAAATGTGCCTGATTCTAACTTTTACCACCAATTGACCCGGGTGATCGAAGTTAGAATCAGGCCCCCACAAAGAAATGGAGAGTATAAGATGAAGTTTTTTATAGATACCGCCAATATAGAAGAGATCAAAGACGCCAACAGCATGGGCATGGTGGATGGTGTTACCACAAACCCCTCCCTCATTGCCAGGGAAGCAGGTGAGTTCAAGGATATCATCAAGGAAATCTGTTCCGTTGTGGATGGCCCGGTGAGTGCCGAGGTGATCAGCCTGGACTATGATGGCATGGTTTCAGAAGCAAGGGAGCTTGCCACCATTGCCGATAATATCGTGGTGAAGATTCCCATGACCATTGAAGGCCTTAAAGCCGTAAGAACCCTTTCCGATGAGGGCATTAAAACCAATGTCACCCTTATCTTTTCTGCCCTCCAGGCCTTGATGGCAGCCAAGGCCGGTGCCACATACGCAAGCCCCTTTGTGGGACGTCTGGATGATCTGTCCCAGGACGGCATGAACCTCATTGAGGAAATTGTGGACATTTACAGCAACTACGGTTACACAACCGAGATCATTGTGGCAAGCGTCAGAAATCCCCTGCATGTGCTTAACTCCGCTCTTTTAGGGGCGGATATTGCCACCATTCCCCATAAAGTGTTAAAAGCCCTTGCTTCTCACCACATGACCGACAAGGGCATTGAGTCCTTTATGGCCGACTGGAATAAAAAAGAGAGCAAGTAAGATCCCGGAGAGAGGATTCCATAGGTTTAATAAAAAATGATCTTATTCTAAAATTAAGGTTGACAGATGGGGGGGAACCTTATATAAAACCTCTTGTCTTAACTGAGCGGGAATAACTCAGTGGTAGAGTGCGACCTTGCCAAGGTCGAAGTCGCGGGTTCAAATCCCGTTTCCCGCTCCATTAAATGTCAGACAAGGCGGCTTGGCCAAGTGGTAAGGCGACGGCCTGCAAAGCCGTTATTCTCCGGTTCAAATCCGGAAGCCGCCTCCAATACAATATGCAGTAATTAAAAAGGCTTGGAAAGAAATTTCCAAGCCTTTTTAATTTTGTAGAAAATCAAATTTTCACCCTATTCTCAAGCAATATTCTTATATCGTTTCCCCTGCATTTTTTATCCTTGACCTTGATGGTCGGAAAGACTACCTTTTACTATAAAAGGATAAACTCCATGCCAAATCGTTGGTAATTGTAAAAAAAATTAACGGCTACAACATCACCTTCTCAGAAAGAAAGATGTTTACATAAAACGAGAGTTAGAAAAAATAGGCACGATATTCCAAGGAAAAGACAAATGACAGTTAAAAATAACAAGGGTTTTACCTTGATAGAACTCATGGTGGTGGTGGTGATTCTGGGGATTTTGGCCGGAATGATCGTACCGAAACTCATGGGCCGCACCGATGAGGCAAAGCAGGTAAAGGCCCGGACCGACATTGTAGCCATGGAGACAGGGCTGAAGCTGTACCGTCTGGATAACGGGAATTACCCCACCACGGAACAGGGACTTCTGGCCCTGGTGGAAAGACCGGAAAGCGAACCGGTACCGGTGAAATGGGTCACGGGTGGATACCTTGAAAAGGGCAAGGTCCCCAAAGATCCCTGGGGGCGGGAATATCTTTATCTTTCCCCGGGGGTAAACGGAGACTATGATATCATCTCCTACGGTGCTGATGGCGCCCCAGGAGGCGTGGATAAAGATATGGATATCAACAGCTGGGAAATTGAGTGACTTTAAAAGACAGGGGCTTTACCCTTATTGAACTGGTAACTGTGATGGCCATGATGGGGATGGTTCTTTTTTTTACCCTGCCACGCTTTGATGCCTTTCATCCCTTTGGTGTATCCATGACGTCCACAGGTAAGCTGATGCTCCTGGTTGAACAATTGAAATCCCGTGCCATTGAAACCGGACAAGACTGTCTGCTCCACCTGGACCCTGCAACGGGAAAGGTATGGGTGACGGCTCCAGGATTGATCGGTGAGGAATCAGAAACGGCCGGAGAAAAAGAATATGGGTTGGAAAATGAGCCCATGATTGTTTTTTCAGAGGATTGTATACTTGAGGATGTGAAAATGCCGGTAAGTGCCCGAAACCAGGAAACGGTGGCAGGGGACACAGCCATAAGGTTCAGTGGGGATGGATATTGTGATCAGGCATTTGTTCATATCAGGGACAACGATGTGGATTTCACAGTGGTGGTTGAGCCGTTTCTTCCCCGGCCCCAGCTTCTGGACGGCCGTGTTTTCTGTGGGGAATAGCTCCAACCGGCACAGGTTCTGTTCTGTTTTATCCAAATTCATCCTTTAACCTGGCGTGGCGCTTCTCTTATGTTCAGCGTTATGATGAAGCATCAATAAAGGGACTGCTGTGCTTGAATTCGCTTTAAATCGGATGCGTAAAAAACAGGAAGGGTTTACCCTGCTTGAAATCATGGTCAGCATTACCATCATTTCCATTGTGCTGGTGTCATTGTTTCGCATGCATGCCTCCACCATTCGACTGGCGGAAAAAATACAATTCAACGCCGTGGCCACAAGTCTTGCCCGGAAAAAAATAACAGAAATTCGTATGGATATGACGGATGCTGGCGACGACCGAGGGGATTTCGGTGATGATTTTCCCGGCTATACCTGGGAAAGCACCATGGGGGAAATGCCGGTGTTTGATGAAAACATGATCTCTGAAAAACAGGCTGAAAAAATGAAGCGCATCGATTTGACTATTTTTCTGGGAGAACGGCAGATCTTTACTGTGCGAACCTGGGCCTATGATGACAATGGCTTATGATTGCAGTGTCAGGGGGCCAACTCCAAAGGCGCGGCCCGGCTTGACTAATATGGAAACCAGCGCGCAACGGGGATTTACCCTCATGGAAATCCTGGTGGCCGTTGTGATTTTTGCCATTTTAATGACAACGGTATTGTCTTCTTTCAAGGCCTTTGTCATGTCTTCGGATCATATCCGGACAGCTATTTCCCGGGATGAAGCCATGGGGCCGCCGCTGGGGATTTTGTCCCGGGATCTCATGTATCTTCATCTTTCTTTACCCCCTTCATATATAAAGCCCGATACCCGCTCCAACCCGGATCCCTTTCGTCTGGTGGGGGACAGCAAGACTGTGGGGGGAGAAACCTTTTCCCGGGTGCGCTTTGTTTCCAGGGGTTTGTTGACCGCCCGTGGAAAAGAACAAGATCAATTGGTGCAAGTCATCTATTATGCCAGATCCAATGATACCGGTGGGGTTGATCTGTGCCGGTCCGAAAACGTTTTTCCCTGGACGGAGGATGCTGAAAACGACTGTGATCCTGTGCTGGTAAGAGATATCAATGCCTTTGAGTTAACCTTTTTTGACAGTGACGGAGAGACCTTTATCCATTGGGATTCCGATGCCGAGGCCTTTGACCGGGCCACTCCGTCCAGCATGAAGGTGTTGATACGCTTTAAAGGTCCCCATGTCCGGGAGGAAGACAGCCAGACAGGGGAGACGCTCATGACATCTATTCTTCTGCCTATAAGAAGGAAACCTTTGGAATAATATGGAAAATAATCGAGGTGTGGCCCTTTTTATGACCCTGGCCCTGATTTCTATTCTCACCACAGCGGCCCTGGAAGTGGGGCGACGGGCCGGCAAGGCAGCTGCCCGGTCAGGTGCGACAGTGGATATTTTCCAGGCCCGGGAGAGTGCCTGGTCCGGTATTCAGCTGGCCATGGGCATTCTTGCCGCAGATGCCCAGAAAAATGAAATAGATTCTTTGCAGGAGGACTGGGCCGGTCCGGAAAAACTGGCAAAGGCCGTGGCGGCCCTGGAAATGCCAGGTGAAAACCTGACCCTTTCCATAACAGATGAGTTGGGAAAAATTCAGATCAATGCCCTGCTTGATGCCTATCCCGGCAACGCCTTTAACGAAGATCAACGATTATTATGGGAGCGTTTGCTGGACCTGATTATTTCCGGGGATAAATCCCAGGATGACCGGGACCCCGCTGAAATTATCAATTCCCTGAAGGACTGGTTGGACTCAGGAGATGATGACGCCGTCACCGGGGTGTCCGGGGCGGAAGCCGATTACTATGAAAGTCTGCAGCCTTCGGTGTACTGCGTCAATGGTCCCCTGACCACCCTTGATGAACTGTATCAAATCAAAGGGATTTCAGAAAATTTCCTTCAATGGGGAAACAATGACCTTGGTGACGATGCCGTGGAGGATGTTATGCCGGAGCTGTCACAGGTGTTTACCGTGCATGGCATGTCCGACATCACTGGGGAAGGGGGGCGGTTTTCCTTTCCCGGCAAAATTAATATCAACACCGCAGGGCTGGAAGTGCTTTCCGCTATGCTTCCATCTGGTATGGAAGATCAGGCCACGGCCCTTGGGGAGTTCCGGCTGGAAAAGGAACCAGGCAGAGACGGATTTATAAATGCCCTTGACAAGGGGTGGTATGAACAGGTTATACAGTTGTCGGGGGAAGAAAAACAATCGTTTGATAATATTGTAACTTACTCCAGCCATCTGTTCAGGGCCACGGCCGTTGCCGCCGTCCATGGCCACACCATTACGCTTACCGGCATTATCAAAAGGGAAAAAGATGAAAAAACCGGTACATGGATCTGCAGACTTCTGGAACTTTCGGATAAATAGACCATGAAAGATCATTTGCTTGCGCTGGAAATAAAAGAGCCTGTGCGCCATCAATGTTTCATGCCGGTAAAGAAGGGTGTGTCTGATCCTGCAGGCGGGGGTTCTGTGGCGATGTTCCGGACGGCATCCGCCCTGGTGCTCAAGCCCTCGGTGAAGGGCCTTGTGGTGGTGGATGCCGTGACCCTTTATTTTGATACCTTCCCGGACAAAGATGCAGAAGATTCCGCCTGTCATGGGTTTTCCATGGACGAGATTCTGGAGCGCCTTGGAAAAAAAATAAATATAAGCCGTTGTTCCCGGGCTGTGGTGGCCGTTCCTGCATCCATGATATCCCATCGACACATGGAACTACCCTTTCGGTCCCGGCGGAAAATTCGCCAGGTACTTCCCATGGAGCTTAATGCCATGCTCCCCATAACTGACGAAGCCCATGTCAGTGATTTTGTATACACAGGGGTTTCCTCCCCGGGAAATCACACCTTTTTTACTGCATCCCTTTCCAGTTCCCTGGTGGATGTTTTTTGCACATCCCTGGAAAAACAGGGGATAAAACCTGTTATGATGTCACCGGCCGGCTACCTTGCTGCCCATTTTTTCCTTGATACCCTGCCGCCCGGAGGATTTTATCTCATGGTGGCGGTTTACCCCCATTGCCTGGTGGTCAACGGGGTACTGGATGGGGTCATTGTCTGGCTGCGCTCCATTGCAAGGTCAGATGATGTCAGTTTTACAGCAGGGGATGTGGGGCGAACTGTCATGGTGTTTCAACAGCGCCTGGGTATTGATGTGCCTGTTTTGGCATGTCATCTCATCTGGTGTGACTCACGGCAGGAGGCGTTGGAAACGCATCTGGAAAATGCCCTGGCCGTTCCCGTGGTCTGTGCAGATGCAGCACCTGTTGCATCTGCCCTGGAAAACGTAGGTGTTCAAAATGACAGTCCTGTTTCCGGGTCTATGTCTTTTGAATATATCAATGGCTTTGCCGCAGTTCGGTGTATGGGAAAGCCAGCCTGTATTGATTTTTGTCGAAGCACCCATGGCCAAAGCTATTTTGTTGAGAAATATATGGCACAGCTGGTCACCATGACCCTGCTGCTCCTGATCTGTTTTTGTATGGCAATGGCCGGGGAATATATGGAAATTCGAGATCTTAAAAATCAATCGGCGGCCATGGATCGCCAGGCACGTCTTATTTTCAAAGAAACCTTTCCAGACATTACCACCATTGTGGACCCTTACATGCAGATGAAGGTTCAGGTGCGACAGGCCCTTGAAAAATCGGGACAATCCCTGGACATGGAAACCCGTTTTGACGGGAACACCAGAATTTTGGATCTGTTTTTTGGGCTTTCAAGCCGGATTCCAGATACCATAGATGTGGAGATTTCCCGCCTGGTGTGGAATGATGGTCGCATGGTTCTTTCTGGTAACACCGATACCTATGACAGTGTGGATAAAATGAAAACCGCCATTGAATCTTCCCCATGGTTTACGGATGTGAAAATCAGCAATGCGGCTGCGGACAAGACCGACAGTCGTATCCGGTTTAAATTTATTTTTCAGACCGTAAACCCGGATGATAAGGCGTCCCAACCCAGGGAGAAAAGGTCATGAATCGACTTTCCACACGGGAAAAGACCATTATTTTGCTGGGTTGTATTTTTCTGGTGATTTTTTTTGTATTCAAGGGCATTTTATTTCCGGCCATGGCGGAAAAACAGCGCCTGGAACAAAGAGTGATTGCCAGTAAAAAGATATTGCTGGAGATGGCGGAAATGCAGGGAATATATAAAGGTATGGGCCTGGATGCGTCCCGGGAGATGAACACCGGGATACGCCGTGAAAAAGGGTTTACCCTGTTCTCTTTTCTGGATCAACTGGCCCGGAAAAGCGGTGTCAAGGAAAAAATTGTGCACATGAAACCCGATTCCCGCACCCAGGGCAAGGGGGCCTACACCATCTCCATGGTGAAGCTTAAACTGGAATCCCTTTATTTAAAGGAGTTCATGGATTTTCTTTATTTCATTGAAACCGCCGGCAAGGGGGTTCATATCTCCGGGGTATCCCTGACAAAAACTGGAAAAGACAATCAGCTGCTGGATGCCGTGGTGGATGCCTGGGTCCTGGTTGCACAGGATGGCGTGTGATGGGGAAAAAAATCGTATTTTATTATACTTTATATGCACTTATTGCCTTTGTGTTTTTTTTATATTTTCTGTTTCCAGGTGACAAACTTGCGGTACGGGTATCCAACATTCTGTACCCATACCTGGCACCGGTGAGCATCTCCATGGATCGGCTGGAACTGTATCCACCCCTGGGCGTGGGGGGAAGGGGCATTGAGTTCTCTTTTTCGGATGGGGGACAGCTATTGCTGGATCAGTTTCGCCTTAAACCGTCGCTTTTCACTGTATTTGATGGCGCCCCGGAAATTTTTTTTGAAACGAACCTTTACCAGGGAACGGCCTCCGGCAAAATTAAAACTTCCCTGGCTCAGGGACTAAAGCAGATGTTGACAACTTTTGTTGTGGATGCCGTGTTTAAGGATCTTGCCTTGGAACAATTACATTATGGCAATTCCCAGGGGGCTGTTACGGTGTCCTGTATTGCCGGGGGGCAATTTACCTTTTCCCGGAATCCAGACAGAGCTCCCGGTGGCACCGGGGAAATAAATATTTCCAATTGTTCCGTTGATATAGACAATGGCATGCTGTCGGCCCTGGGCATGCCCGGAGTGAATTTTTCCACAGTTAAAATAACATACCGGCTCCAGGATAACCGTGTGGAAATCCTCGGGTGCCGGGGCACCGGCCCTGAAATGACCATTGATCTCACCGGCCGGGTGGATCTTGCCACACCGGTGTCAAAAAGCCGCCTTGATCTCAAAGGAAGGCTGCAGCCCGATGCCGGTTATCTTGCGGCCTTTAAAACCTTGCCCCCCATGATCTCCGGGCTTTTAGGTCAATTCAAGGGCAAGGGGCTTCCCTTTAAAATCAAGGGAACCCTGGCAACACCTGGGGTGTCATTATGAAAAAAGGTTTTGTGCTGATCCATCTGGTGTTGTTGACCCTGCTGTCGTTTCTGGGAGTAAAAATACTGTATTCACAGTTCAATGACAGGCAGGTGTCCCCCATGGTTCCTGTCAGCCTTGACAGCTCTTCCAGGGTTTCAGAAAGAACAACACAGATAAAACAACCATCCCGGCAACATTATGCCGTCATTGAACAACGTAATCTTTTCAAGACGGCCCTGAACGAAGAAACCACTTCCACAGCATCGGAATCTGAAACACCTTCGGTGGAAACCCTTGAAAAAACCAGTCTTGACCTGACATTGCTGGGTACCATTATACTGGAGCCCCAGGGTGCCTTTGCCATTATTGAAGAGGGACGTAAAAAAGAACAGAAACGTTACCAGAAGGGAGACATGGTTCAGGATGCCCAGATAAAGGCAGTGTTGCGGGAGAAGGTGATTCTGCACTATAAGGGACGTGATGAGGTATTGCTAATGGGCGCGGCCAAAGGATCTGACCTTTCCCCTTCCCCGACCTTCCTCCCCCCCTCCCAGGCCATGGCGGAAGAACCAGGAGAAAAAACCTCCCTGAGCCGTTCCTTGGTGGACGAGGCCCTGGGTAATATCAATAAACTCATGGGGGATGTCCGGGTGAGACCCCATTTTTCCCGGGGTAAGCCCGATGGTCTGTTATTGTACGGCATTAAAAAAGATTCCCTTTTTCAAACCATGGGCTTGAAGAACGGTGATATTATCATGGGCGTTGACGGCAGGGAGATTGAAAGTGTGGATGATGCCCTGACCTTTTATGAACAACTCAAAGACTCATCGGATGTGAATGTGCAGATTAAACGACGGGGCCGGACAAAGGAGATTCAATATCATGTGGAGTAGAAAAAAAACATTGCCGGGGCTCTTGGTCATGGTGACAATGTGCCTGGGTCTGATGTTTGCCAAGGTAGATGCGGGGTACTGTGCCTCTCCTTCGGGAGCGGATGCCACGGATAAATTAATCTCCATTGATTTCAATGATGTGGACATCAATGTGTTCATAAAGTTTATCAGTGAACTCACCGGGAAGAATTTTATTGTGGACCGCCGGGTCAAGGGAAATATTACCATTATTTCTCCCTCCAAGATATCTGTCCAGGAAGCTTACCGGGTGTTTGAGTCGGTCCTTGATATCAACGGTTTTTCAACGGTGAAGGCGGGCAGTGTGATTAAAATCATGCCCTCGCCGGATGCCAGATCCCAGAACATTGATACCGGCAACGTGCGGTTCGGAGAATCTGGCGGGGATCGTCTGGTCACCCGGATTTTCCCCTTAAAATTTGCCGATGCCGGTGAAATTAAACGCCTGTTGACCCCCCTTGTGTCCAAGGGCAGTGTCATTCTTTCCTATAGTGATACCAATACCTTGATCATCACCGACAGTATGTCCAATATTGAGCGATTGCTGAAAATAATTTATGCCGTGGATGTCATGGGCATTGGGAAACAGATTTCAGTGATTCCGGTGGAACATGCCGATGCATCAAAACTTGTGAAAAACCTCACCGGTATTTTCACGGCACGGAGCAGGGGGGAGAAAGGTAAAACCGATCCGGATATGGTGGTGAAATTTGTGGCCGATGAAAGAACCAATTCCGTCGTGCTCCTTGCAAGTGAAGTGGAGACTGATCGGGTGAAACAGCTGGTGGCCCTGCTGGATAAAAAGGTTCCCCGGGGGGATGAAAAGATCCGGGTGTATTACCTGGAACATGCCAATGCAGAAGATTTGGCCAAGGTACTCCAGGAGATTCCCTCGGATAAAAGCAAACAGACCGAAGGGAAGAAGCTTGCCCCCATTGTCTCCCAATCGGCCAGAATCACGGCGGATCCGGCCACTAACAGCTTGATCATCATGGCGGAAAAAGAAGATTACCCCGTGCTGGAGGAGGTCATTGCCAAGCTCGATATCCCCCGGGCCATGGTGTACATTGAGTGCCTGATCATGGAAGTGAATGTCAACAGCGGCCTGAACCTGGGCACCGAATGGCGGGTGGGAGAGGGTATTGAAAATGATCAAGGGGTCATCTTTGCAGGCTCCAGTGGGAACGGTTATTCAAATTTTAACAACATCATTACATCCAAAGGAACCCTGCCGTCGGGATTTTCCGTGGGGGTCATGGGCAAGCAACTCTCCATAGGTGGGCTGACCTTTCCCTCACTGGGCGCTGTGATCCAGGCCTATCAGAATGATTCCAATGTACATATTCTTTCCACCCCCCAGGTACTGACCACGGACAATGAAGAGGCCACGTTAACCATCGGAAAGAATGTGCCCTACCAGACCCGGTCGGCGGCGGACAATGCCACGGATACCTACAGCTCTTATGAATACAAAGATGTTGGTATTACACTGAAAATCACCCCCCAGATAAGCAAGGACCGCTTGGTCCGTCTGGATGTGTACCAGGAGGTGACCAAACTTGACAATGTCAATGAGGAGGGCAATGATCGCCCCACCACCCTGAAGCGGCAGATTGACACCACCCTGATTGTGGAAGATGGGCACACCATTGTTATTGGAGGCCTCATCGATGAAAGTCTTTCCCGGTCGGAGTACAGTGTTCCTTGTCTGGGGGGGATTCCCGGGCTGGGATATCTGTTTAAAACCGTCTCAAACGGTGAAGACCGCACCAATCTATATGTATTTCTTACCCCCCGGGTGGTAAAAAATCCCCTGGAGGCAAAGGAAATTTATGATGAAAAAAAAGAGGAAATCGATATCATCAAGAAAGGGGATGTGAAACTTTATAACGAGGGGAGAGACTCTCAGTTATGATCAAGCGGTTTATGGAAATGGTGTCTGCCCAGACTAGTTTTTCTGCGTCCGATCATGCAAAAATAATGACGATTTATGAAGACAACAGGGATGGATTTGTCCAGGCTCTGCTGGAATCAAAGTCTTTGCCGGAACACACGGTGTTAAAAATCATGGGTGAAATTTATGCCATGCCCCTTGTACACAATCCGGTGCCCGGACGGATGCCCCAGACCTTTATCTCCCGGGTGCCCATTCAATTTTTAAAGGGCCACTGCATGGTGCCCCTGAAGGGAGAAAAGGATGCCCTGCACATGGTCATGAATGATCCGGTTCATTTGCCGGTGGCCGATGACATGGCGAGGCTTTTGGGGCATGATACCTACCAGGCAGAGCTGTGTACCAGACACGAAATTTTGTCCGCCATTAACACCTTGTACGATCAGGAAACCGATAGCGCCCGCCAGCTTGTGGAAGACATGACCTTCAACGGTTCCAGCATTATCCAGGAGATAGAAGAAACCACCGATCTTCTGGACGACACCAGTGATGCCCCGGTGATCAAGCTGGTAAACCACATGATTTCCCAGTCGGTGAAGGCCAGGGCCAGTGACATTCACATTGAACCCTTCCAGGACAGTATCAAGGTGCGATACCGCATTGACGGTATATTGTATGACATGCTTTCCCCTCCCCGGTGGATACAGTCCTCTCTTGTTTCCCGCATCAAGGTTATGGCTGACATGAACATAGCCGAAAAACGGGTTCCCCAGGATGGGCGGCTGGATGTGCGCATCGGTGATCAGGAGATTGATATCCGGGTATCCACAGTACCCACCTCTTTTGGTGAACGTCTGGTGCTGCGACTTCTCAATAAATCCCGGGCATTGTTGGAGCTCTCCCAGTTTGGCATTTCACCGGATCATTATAAAACCCTTAATAAACTCATCCGCCTGAATAATGGTATTGTACTGGTGACAGGGCCCACGGGCAGTGGCAAGACCACTACCCTGTATGCGGCGTTGAGTGTCATCAACTCCCCGGATAAAAACATCATCACCATTGAAGACCCTGTGGAATATAAGCTTAAGGGCATCGGCCAGATCCAGGTGAACCGCAAAATCGGGGTAACCTTTGCCAAGGGCTTAAGATCCATTGTGCGCCAGGACCCGGACGTAATCCTTGTGGGGGAAATCAGAGACCTTGAAACCTCCCAGGTGGCTATCCAATCTGCATTGACGGGGCATCTGGTCTTTTCCACCCTGCACACCAATGATGCCCCCAGTGCCGTCACCCGCCTGGTGGATCTGGGGGTGGAGCCTTATCTTATCACCTCTTCGGTGAAGGCGGTGATTGCCCAGCGACTGGTCAGAACCCTGTGCCCAGGGTGCCGTGAAGCCTATGCGCTGGGGTCAGATGATATAAAGGCGCTTCACATGGATGACATTGATCTGGTGGGCAGAACGGTTTACCGGGCCGTGGGATGTCCGGAGTGTTTTAACACCGGTTATAGTGGTCGCCAGGTCATATTTGAAATTATGGAAGTCAATGATGATTTGAAGCTGGTGATTCTATCTACTTCGGATGCCAATGCCATCAAGGCCACGGCCATGGAACAGGGCATGACCACGCTGCGGCAGTGTGGCCTGGAAAAATTGCTTGAAGGGGTTACAACGGTGGAAGAGGTGATGCGTGTTACCCAGGATTAGAGAGCAGGGTATGGCTCAATCAATTAAACAATTTTATTTAATCTTGATGATACTTTTCCTGGCAGGTTCAGGCCCTGCCCGGGCATCATCTGGTGCACCGGAATCCGAAGAAACCGCACATGGCGGAAATTTTCTGAGTTTTTATAAAACCGTTATTTCCGCCACTGATGGTGATCGTTGTGGCATGTCCCCGTCCTGCTCTTCCTACGCGGCCCGGGCCTTTAAAAAACATGGTTTTTTCCTGGGCTGGATTATGTCCTGTGATCGTTTGATTCGGTGTGGTCGGGATGAAACCCGTCTTTCATCCCATATAAGATCCGGCAACCGAATTTTGACAGTGGATACCCTGGAAGACAATGATTTCTGGTGGTATCCCTGAAATTAATACGGAATTATCGCGTGTAATCCCATAATACGTCGACATTTTAATATAACTGCCACAGGCAGACCGTATTCTGGATCCGGCCTGTCCGCAACGAAGGATGAAAAGGGCATTATGCCGCCGCCCCCCGACGGGCAATGGGCCCGGCCCGGAACCGTAGACGGCTCAATTGGCCGGTTCCTATTGCCCGTCGGGGGGCGGCTCTGGTGAGGTAAACTTGAAGGTTGCCTTTTCATATAAACCCGCATGTCATTAAGCAATTGCCACAACGAATAATGGAAAAGTAGTTACGGTTAACACCCAGTACCCAAAACCCAGTACCTTCTTTTTCATATAAAAAAACATATCCCATTAAGAGTGATTTCATGGTGTTTAAAGGTTCAGTCTTAGCTGTGAGCGTGTGTGTCGTCGGATTGATGCTTGCCAATGTTTGTTTTGCTGATGGCCTGACCATCACATCAGACATGCAGTATGAATATGCCCTTGAGTGCCACAGGAACGGCAGCAATGAAACCGCCATGGTGGAATGGAAACGATTTCTTCATTTCTTTCCCTCAGATCCACGGATACCCGATGCGCAATTTTATCTTGGTATGTCTTTGTTTCATCTTGAAAAGTGGGATGAGGCCCGTGCCATATTCCAATCCCAGCGATTTCCCTATGTGGGATCAGCAAGGAACATTGATTCGTTTTTCATGTTAAGCCGGACCCTGCTTGCCCAGGGAAGGCCGGGGGGGGCAGAGCGGGTATTGCGGGATTTGCTTAATGCAAGCGATGTGCCCCGGGTAAAAGATCGGGCATTGTCAGCCCTGGCGTGGATCTACCTGGATCGGGCCGCTGACATGGAGCCCGGGGCCCTGGAGCGGACAGAGGCTTTTCTTTCGGGTATGTCCATGGCAGGGGAAAGCATTTTCCATGCCCGGGAAATAAGACAGGCCGTTGAAACCATTCTTAATAACGATACAAAATCCCCCTGGGTGGCAGGAACGGCAGCCCTTGTGCCCGGGGCCGGGTTTGCCTATTGTGAGCGATATCGCGATGCCCTTGCAGCCCTTGTCATTAATACAGGATTAATTCTTGCCGCCCACGAATCTTTTGATCATGGCAATAATATCCTTGGGGGGATTATCAGTGTGGTGGCATCGGGTTTTTACGGAGGCAACATCTATGGATCCATATCCAGTGCCCATAAATACAATCGTTCACAAACCCGGAAAGGCCTGAATGCTATTGAGCACTTTAATTCACCTTATATCCCTGAAGTTTCCCTGGAATCCTCCCCCACATCCCCTTCAACCTCTGTAATGATTTTTTCAATGAAAATTCCATTTTAGGAACGGTTTTTATGTGAAACTTAAGAGTTATAAGTTCTCATAACTTGTTGAAATTATTAGAGCACAAAAAATGCTTTGTCAGATATCAGTTTTAATAAATTCAATGACTTATCCAAAATAAAGGCAAGCCGTGATGAGAACGTATGACTGCCGAGTATGAAACGGTAGCCTTCAAGTTTACCTCAGCAGAGCCGCCCCCCGGCGGGCAATAGGAACCGGCCAATTGAGCCGTCTACGGTTCCGGGCCGGGCCCATTACCCGTCGGGGGGGGCGGCGGCATGATAGCATTTTCAATATTCGTTGTATCCGACAGGGCATGTGGATTTTTTATATGAAACTCCGACCAGATATTTGAAATCATTAGAGTTTCAATCTTCGTTGTGGCAGGTGGTTACAGCCATGTATGTTATATGAAAAAGCAGGTGCTGGGTATTGGACGTTAACAGCAACTGCTTTTTCATCATTCGTTGTGGCTGGTGCTTACAGCCATGTGGGTTTATTCCATGATGGTGGTAATGGTCTCTTCAAGATCGCTTTCCACCTTTGCAACAAAATTATCCCATTCAAGACCATATTTGTAAAAGGCCATGGATGCAAGTTTTTTGGTGATGATGGTATCTCTGTACGCCACCATCTCCGGAGTACCAAGCAGAGCCATGATGTTTTCCCGTCCAAGCTTAGCAATGAGCATGGATGGAATATAATGTTCCATGATCTTCCATATCAATTCTTCATTTTTAAGAAGGGTTGATATGTTCTTTTCAAAGATGGCTTGAAGGGTGAAGATCTGTTCACTGGTCTTTTCTGAAAGACCGAACAGGGGTTCAGACAAATCAGATTCGTGGATTTTTATGAGCATGCCGGTTTCCAGGCGGGAATATTTTTCCACCAGCTCAATGATATCCCGGATGAGTCCCCACCGTGTTGTCTTGTCTTCTAAAAGCTTTGTCTCATAATCATCGTTGAACAAAAAGGCCGTCAATACCTCGGCAATGGAGGAGCTGAACACCCCACCCTTGTTGGCGGTGGAGTCCTTGATTTCCTTGATTTTAGAAGCGGTGGCAATGTGTCGTCTGGCGGCATCGTCGAAAAACACGTTGGCCCCTTCCACAATAAATTTAAGTTCCTTGAAATTATCAAGAAAATCGTGGACATTGCCATGGTTGATGGTGTCTTTAAATCCACCACAGGGGATGAAGGCTTCAATGTTGGCTTGTTCAATGAATTTTCGGTTTTCACCATGGGTGAGAAAACTTTTATGAAAAATAGCCCCGTCCTCAACATAGGTGCCGTCTGGCAGGGTGATATCCTTGGATCTTAATGGAACCATGAATCCATTTTTGCTCAGTTTTTCTTTGGGGTAGGCAAGGGAGTTGGCCCGGGGGGCGGTGTGGCGCATGAAGGCAATCTTCATGAGTTCTTTTTTGTCCAGCCCCTTGGGGTCAAACAAAATAGAACCTCCGTCAATGATCAGGCAGATTTTGCCTTTGTAGCACTGGATCTCATTGGCACCCAGGTCACCATCTGGACCACCGGTTATCATGAGATTAAGGTCTTCTTCTTTGGCCCCATAATGGTCAATCAGGGTGCGGAAGGCACCCATGACACAGGTGGTGGTCATGCCGCTTTGCTTGATCTTGCCACCGATGGCATCATAGATTTTTTCCATGTCCAGGGTGGTAACAATGGAATCGCCATCAATCTGAAGCTCTGTCCCCAGTTTGTTTCTATCAATCAGACCAAACAATTCACCGGTTTCCAGCATGCCATAGGTGTCATGGGGAATACCGAAGCTTTTACCCGTGGTGATGGTTCTCCAGTGCTTGTATCCACGTTCCCGGGCTCTAAGGGCCACGGCGTCCATCAGGGGGGCGGTGCCCTCGTCGGGTCCGAAAAAGATCATTTCAGGATGGCCCAGGTAATCCACAATTTCATGACCAGTGAGCATCAGATCCATGATGCCTTCTGTGTAATCGTACAGAGCATCCATGCTGCACCCGGCATAGCTGGGGTGGGGCACCACCACGCCCTTGGAACCGCTTTCGCAGATATCCTTATGCTTCAGACGCTGGGCCTTGGCACCCAGGGCGTAGTTGAGCATAACCACATTATCAAGTTCCGTGGAGTGATTGGCCTCAGATACACGGATCATGCGAAGACCGCCCCTGGCAATGTCTCCGGCCCGCAGATGGGTGCCGCAGGCATAATGACCATTGACATAGAATATGCCATATACCGTCTGACTGAAAACAATGGGGTCCAAAATGGCATTGTCCAGGCGGAATGCGTAAGAGCGCTTGATGTCCTTGTAAAAATTGGTTTTCAGGGTGCTTGTGACGATCTTGAACATGAACCGGAAAATTTCGTATCCCAGATTAAAATCAATGAAGCGCACGGCAATGATTTTTTGAAATTCTTTAAATTTTTCGGCCAGGGCTTCGGCGGACAGCCGGTTGTTTCTGGAGGGATCAAAGCGGTTTTCAAACAGGGTATACAGAAATTGAATTAGGTCGGGATTTTTCCTGGCGGTTTCAAGGATGGTCTCATAGACATAGGCCGATTTATTAGCATCATGGATTCTGCCGGCATAGGCTTCTTTATGGTCGGGGCTGGTGAGGCTGGACATGATTTCCCGGTCCACCAGATTTTTACTTTCCTTGAAGATGAACATGTGAGTGAAATCAATGGCATTGGCCCCGAAAATCATCTCTTTAAATGTCAACGTCCCCTCCACATAAAGGTCTGTCATATCCGTAATGCTCAGGGCCAGATAGGCATACAGATCCTTTAAAAGCGCAGTTTCTTTTTTTCTGGACAATTCCCCCCAGGTATAAAGGGAGCAGATGGAGGAGGGGGCCTGGGATTTGCCGCAATAGGGTTCCCAGTAGGCCCGGCCCAGGATCAGATCGTGGTCCTGGAAGAGTCTTCGCAGCACCGGCAGCTGGGGCATTTCAAAATCGCTGTTGAACATCAGGCGGGTTTCGCCGGTTTCCGGCAGGTTAAATACCTCAATCAGGGGGGATATGGCCGTCTCTGATTCCCTTAGAATACTTTCGTATCGCTGGCGGGTGACAGCAGGGGTTTCTTTATGAGTTCCTGCCAGGTGATAAAGAAATTTTGATTCTTCAAAGGCAGTCTCCTGGTAGTCTTTGACTGTTTCAGGGCGTATAATGTAAGTGTAATACTTGCTTTCTGGCGAGTAGTAGTATTCCCTGCGTCTGCCCGAGAGAAAGGGGGCCAGAAGTTCTTCCATGCTGTCTCTGGTTTCTTTGGTGGCAATGCGCACCCGTTGGATGTTGGTGCCCTGCTCAAGGTTGAAGTCAATGTGGGCCACCCGGCCGGACAAGCCCACGGTGCCGTCCTGGCACTGGATACTCATGGCAATGGAAGAGAGAATGTGGCGAAGCGATTCTTTGGTGATGTTTTCAAAGAAATAGTTGGGAAGTGCCAGGTCGCTGACTAGAATACCTGCGGCCATGTTAATGGCTGTTGAGGTGATTAATCCTTCCGAAGCCAGGTCGATGACCGTTTCGTACAGTACCCCGGGGTCAAGATTCACTGTTTTTGCCTGGTTGATAATATAGGTGCCTTCTGAAATAGTGGAAGGACATCCGGCGAGTTTTCCCATGCATTCTTTTTGTCTGATCTTCATTTTCATCCTCGTTGATAAAAAAAGTAATGACCAAATGACCATTCTGAGGTACGCCATTGTACCCGAATGGGGAGCCTGCCTTTATAAATAGGGCAGCAAAAACGGGTGGGCAATATTTTTGCACACTTGATGTCTTCTATAGAGGGTCAGGTATCATGTCAAGTAAATTAGTGGCGAAATACCAATCCCTTCCGGATAGCCGGTGCAGGCGGCAGGAGTTGACTGGAATTACCGGTGGAGAAAAAAAAAACATTGTGGTACAGATACTCCATGGTCGCATAATTCAACAAAAGGGAAAAAGAGGGTTCCATGGCCGAAAAAATATTAATTGTAGATGATAATGCAATGAACCGGAAGCTGTTGATCATGATCCTTGAAAAAAAAGGCTATATCCTTTTTGAGGCCCAGGACGGTGAAGCCGCTGTTTCCATGGCCACGGAGATCATGCCGGACCTTATTTTACTTGATGTAATGATGCCCATTAAAGATGGCTATGAGGTGTGCCGCCAATTAAAAGCCGATGAAAAATTTGCAGCCATTCCCATTATTTTCCTGTCTGCCAAGACAGAAACTCAGGATAAGATAAAGGGCTTGAACCTGGGAGGCAGCGATTACATGACCAAGCCCTTTGACCAGGGTGAGGTTATTGCACGGGTCAATTCCCAGCTGGAAATTCGGCGCTTGAATCATAACCTTATGGAAGCCAACAAGGCGCTGGTGGAAAAACAAAAACTCATTGACGCCGATCTCAAGGCCGCCGGTGCCATTCAGCAGACCCTTTTGCCCCATGTGATGCCCGATGTGGAAACCCTTGACATTGCTTGGAAGTTTCTTCCCTGCCAGGATATTGGCGGAGATATCTTTAATGTTTTCCGGCTGGATGAGTCCCACATTGCCGTATATATGCTGGATGTCAGCGGCCATGGGGTGCCTGCCGCCATGGTGGCGGTGTCCGTGTCCCAGATGCTTTTTCCCCATGTGGGATTTATTTTAAAGCAGACCATTACCCCACCGCCCTACTATGAGATATGTTCTCCGGGCCAGGTGCTTGAAGAGCTTGATACCTTGTACCCCATGGAGCGGTTTGATAAATATTTCACCATGAGTTATATGGTGCTTAACATCAAGACCGGAGCCATTGTTTACAGCAATGCTGCACATCCCCATCCCGTCATTGTAAGAACAGATGGTACCACAGAGTTTCTGGACAAGGGCGGCACCATCATCGGCATGGGAGGGGTTATGCCCTTTGAAGAGGGCAGGGCCATACTTAATCCCGGGGACAGATTGTTTTTATACACCGACGGGATTCCCGAGTACCAGGATCGAAAGGGTAATTTTTTTGGTGAAAAACGTTTTTTCCATCAGCTTGCTGCCGGTATGAAACACCCCCTTTCCCGTACTTTGGATGATATTCTCAAGGGGCTTGATAACTTTGGGGAGGCCCTGGCTCCCAAGGATGATATTTCTATTCTGGGCATTGAATTCAGGGGCTGATCTATTCGCCTCAGTATCCATATTATGGAGGAAAATCATGGGTCAAAAAAAATCAGAAGAGCAGAAATTTCCGGAACATCTGGGAATGCTGTTGCTCAGGATGGCCCGGAAAGCCATTGCAGATGAATTGAATGCCGGCCGTTCCATGGAGTGGAAACAGCCGTCTGTACCGGAAAAATATTTGGCATTTCTGCAAGGTAAGACAGGAGTCTTTGTTACTATTAATCTTTATGGACAACTCAGGGGATGCATCGGTACCCTGGATCCAGCGCTGACCCTTGTTGAGGAAATTTCTGAAAATGCCCGGCATGCGGCCTTCCATGATCCCCGGTTTTCTTCCCTGACAGAAAAAGAGTTTGCAGACATTGATCTGGAGATAAGCCTGCTGACCCCACCGAAAAAACTTGATTTTACGGATTCTGCAGATCTCATTAAAAAGCTTCAACCCGGTATTCATGGGGTTATCCTGGAAAAAAACGGTGCAAAGGCGACGTTCCTGCCCCAGGTGTGGGAGCAACTTCGGGAACCGGAAGTCTTTATGGAGCATCTGTGCCGTAAGGCAGGTCTGTCATCCTTTGCCTGGAAAAAAGGCAATGTTTCCATCCAGACCTACAAGGTGAGTTCCTTTAAAGAAAAACAGGCTTAAACAAATGTAAGTATTTGGTCTGTACCCCATCTTAACCTGTTTGGGCCTGCTCACATAGCATTCGTATGCTACGTAATCCCAAACGGCCCCCCCCATCGCTAATGAAGTCCCCGATGGAAAAAATGGAAATGCGCTCGGCCCGCATCGTTTATTGATTTCCCCCCCCGCATCCGCTGTCCCGGGCTTTTCTATGATTTCATCAGGGTTTTTAAAACATCTTCCTTGCCCAGAATACCCACCACTTTGCCATCTTGTACCACGGGAATGGTGTGAAAATGTTTTTCCACCATCAGGGCCGCGATGTCAGTTATGGGGGTGTCCGGGGTGACTGTGACGGGATTCGGCACCATGGCCTGGGCCACGGTGCTGGCGGAGATTTTTTTCATTTCCTCTTCCAGTTTTTTGGAAGAAGATAGTGGAATAATTCCGTCCAGGAAGGTGAGGATGGGGGGAAGTGATATATTTTTCTGCTGAAAAATTAGGTCGCTCTGGCATAGAATTCCCTTGAGAGACCCGGTTTCATCTACCACCGGTACGCCGTTGATGTGATTGTTTATCAGAATTTCCACGGCCCGGCTGATGTCCGTGTCCGGAGTGACTGAGATGACTTTTTTTTCCATGATCTGCTCGGCGGTTTTCATTTTTGATCTCCCTTGTGTGTGTGGGGGGGGTCGGTACTGTTTGTCGGGTGTGGAGTATCAGGTACCGGGACTTTGTCTGCAGTTGCAGTATATACCACTAGTTGAAAAATCGCAATTAAAGGGCTTTAACTCCAGCAATTCTAATTTTGGAGCCATATGGGTTTTCTACCAGGAAAATTACAATTTTCATCAACGTGATTTCAATGAGTTACACATCAATGAACTCGCCTGGAAATCATACTTAGAGTTGCTGCTTTAACTCTGATCCTGCTGATCCAGAAAAACATGAAATTCCAGGTCATAGATATAAAGCAGCACCAGGGTAAGACCAAACACCATGGGACCATACAAAAGACCGGTGAGTCCAAAGTAATTAATTCCCCCCAGTATGGAAAAAAAGATCAGCACGGTACTCATGTCCGCAGATCCCTTCATGAAAAGAGGGCGCACCAGGTTGTCGATCATCCCCACCACCACCACCGACCAGATCACCATGAAAATGCCATACCCCCAGGACCCTGAAATAAACAGCCACAAAGCCGCAGGTACCCAGATAAGGGCCGTTCCCACCACGGGAATCAGGGAGGCAAAGGCCATCACCGCCCCCCAGAATACCCCGGGAAGGCCGCAGATGGTAAAGGCAAGCCCCCCGGCAATGCCCTGGGAGGCAGATGTTACCAGGGTACCAAGCAGTGCGGATTTGGCAACGGCCTTGATTTTATTGACCACGATGCGTTCATGGGCACTGGAAAGGGGAATGAGATGGGAGATGTGCTGAAACCTTTTTTCCTGTTCCTGGATGGTAAAGAAAAATACAAAGCTCATGAGGAAAAATTTCCCCACCACCGAAGAAATATTGCCGATGAGATATTTGCCCTGATTCATCAACAGTTCCCCGGCATTGGAGGAAATGGTGATCATGACATTGTTTAAATCAATTCCCTTTAAGAGACTTACCTGCATGTATTCCTGCCACAGGGCCAGGATTCTGTCCACATAGGGAGACTGGATAAGCTTTTGAATATTGCCCTGGGACACCCACTGGTTAATGGCGTTAAAGGAAATAATCCCCTGCTTGATAACGGCCAGAAACACCAGGGTCAGGGGAATGATGATCACCATGATCAGCAGTATACAGGATATAAAGGCGGCTGTTTTTCTTCTTCCTCTGAATTTTTTTTTCAGCCATTGATATGCAGGGTTGCATAAAACGGAAAGAATGATGGCTATAATAACCGGGTCCAGATAGGCCTTCATCATCTGGTAGGTTAAAAAAAAGGCCATGAACAATAATAAAAATAGAAAATAGTGGGCAATGGTCAGCTGTGTTTTGGGAGTGGAATGCTGGTGCAAAGGTTTTCTCCTTTATTTGCCTGACCCCATATGCGCTGGGCGGCCCATGTTGTGACCAAGCCCGTTTTACATCATCCTCTGTCAAAGAGTGCGGCCAGGGCCATGGACAGATGTGTTACGGCCAGGGGAATATCCCAGGCGGTCTTGTCCCGGAGACCCACAGGGTTGGACCCGGAGCGAATTTCCAGAAAGGGCACGCCATATCGGCAGGCCACCTGGGCCGATGCCATTCCTTCCATGGCCTCCATGACAGGGGTATGGGTCTGTTCAAGCCGGGTTACGGTTTCCGGTGCGGCTGTGATGGTGGAAACGGTTATGAAAGGGCCGGAAACCACGGGGCAGGAACGGGGGTAACAGAATTTGAAGGCGTTTTTACCCGGCACGGGACGGCCCGAGGAAAAGGCTTCTGTTATCATTTCTCGGGCCGATTGTACAACCCCCGGATGCATGGCCACCTGTCCGTCACCGGCCTCCATGGGGCTGCCGGTGAGGGGAAAGGGCAGGGGGATAAGGTTATGGGTGCCGTCGGTTTTTTCCACCCCGTTGTGGATATAGGTTTCCGCCGTGGCAATGCCGATGCCGCCCATGGTAAGGCCGCTGTTCTTGAAAAAACCGGCAATGCCGGCTTGAATGATAAGCCCGGGGCGCTGACAGGCCAGATGGCTGCCAAGGGCCATGGCCGTGTTCACCATGCCGGGCCCGGTGAGAATCACCTTGAATGCCCTGGCATGAAACCGGGCCTTGATCACGGAAACACCCCCATGGTGTCTTCTCTCCTCCGTCACGGTGCACAGGCTCAGAAAAAGAGCAATCTCCATGGGGGTTGCCACGGCAATGAGCACATCACCCATAAGTACATCACTCATCATGGGGTGTGGTCTGCTTTATCTCCCGGCGCATGGCTTCAATGGTGGCACTGTAGTCCGGGGTATTGAATATGGCGGAACCGGCAACAAAGCAGTGGGTACCGGCCTTTGCCACATCGCCGATGGTAGCCGGTGACACACCGCCGTCCACCTGTATGATGGCCTTGCTTTTTTTTGCAGCAATGAGTTCAGACAGTCCCCTTATTTTTTCAAGACTTGAAGGTATAAAGGATTGTCCTCCGAAGCCGGGGTTCACGCTCATGATCAAAACAAAATCCAGCTCTGAAAGGACCCATTCAATGGCGGCAAGGGGGGTCCCCGGGTTCAGGGCCACACCTGCCTTGATGGGAAGGCCTTTATCATTATTAGATTGCTTGATCAGTTGAACGGTTCTGTGAAGATGGCTGCATGCCTCGGCATGGACACAGATCAGATCAGCCCCAGCGGCGGCAAATGCGGGAATCATCTGGTCGGGGCGTTCAATCATCAGATGAACATCCAGAAGCAGGCCCGTGGCCCGGCGGCAGGCTTTTACAATGATGGGACCATAGGAGATGTTGGGCACGAACTGCCCGTCCATGACGTCGATGTGGACCCAGTCGGCACCGGCGGTTTCGATGTCATTCAGTTCTTTTCCAAGTTTTGTGAAATCTGCGGAGAGAATGGATGGTGCAATGATGGCCATTTTTGTTTTTTCCTTTTTATGTGAAAATGCCGACAGCAGAGCCCCCAGCGGCCATCCGGTCCGGCCCGATTGGACCCAAAGGCGATCAGCCCTTTTGCCCTGCCGGTCGTTAAGAAGCGCAGGCTGTTTGAGGACAAACTTGCCCGCAGTTCCTGCGCTTTAGACCGGCAGGGCAAAAGGGTCACCGATGGTCCGGGGCCGGACCGGATGGGCGTTGGGGACGGCATATTACCATTTTCAATTTTTGTTGCGGCAGGTGTTTACTGCCAGCAAGTTGTCTTTATTTTTCCCGGTGCAGGGCCACGGCAAAGAAACCGTCCATGTCCAGGGTGTGGGGCCAGGTACAGAAAAATCCATGGGAGGACACCGGGTTATTGTCATTTTTCCGGGGACCATGCCCCAAAGGGTTTTTCATGTCAATGGTAAATTCGGGCCGACGGGCCAGAAAATCATGGATCACCGTTTCGTTTTCCCGGGGTTCACAGGAACACACGGCATAAACCAGGGTACCGCCGGGGGCCACCAGGTCGGCGGCATTAAAAAGCATTTTCTCCTGCCTTACGGCCAGCCTGGCAATGTCTTTTTTGGTCCGCTTCCACTTGGTATCCGGATTTCTTCTGAGTACTCCGAGTCCTGAACAGGGGGCATCCACAAGTACCCGGTCAAAGGGACTGTTAAAGTCCAGGGTTTCGGGTTTGAGCAGATTTATTGTCCGGGTGGAGATGATGTCAAGCCCCAGGCGTTGCATCTCTTGTTCAAGCTGTTTAAGCTTGCGGGGATCGGTGTCTCCGGCCACAAGTTCTCCCTGGTTTTCCATGAGCTGGGCAATGTGTCCGGTTTTGCCCCCCAGACCTGCACAGGCATCCAGAATCCGTTCCCCGGGCTGGGGATTTAAAAAATGGGCCGTCACCAGCTGGGCCGCTTCATCCTGGACCTGAAAATCCCCTGCCTTGAAAGAATCCATGTCGTGGAGGGCCATGGAAGGGCCCTTCAGGCTGATGCCAAGTGTGCTTGTGGATGTTTTCCATGCATGCCCTGCCTGGGATGCCAGGGTTTCCAAAAGGGCCTTCCGGCTGGTTCTAAGGGTGTTGACCCGCAATGTGATGGGAGGAATGGTATTGATGGCATCTCCCAGGGCCAGGGTCTTTGCCATGCCAAATCGGGTAATCCATCTTCTGGCAAGCCACAGCGGCAGTGATTTCTCAACGGAAACAAAGTGTTCCGGGGCTGTGTCCGGATTCGGAGGGGCAATGGTCTGCCATTTTGTGGCAGCCTTTCGCAGCACGGCATTGACAAATCCTGCAGCACCTTTGTGAATGTGAAATTTTGCCACGGTCACTGCGGTATTGACGGCGGCGGAAACGGGGATTTTGTCCATGTGGATGATTTGAAAAAGCGCCATGCGCAACAGCCACATCACTTCGGGGTCCACCTGCTGCAGTTTTTTTTGGGAAAAGGGCGCGATGATCCAGTCCAGATGTCCCCGCCATCTCAGGGTGCCGTAAATAAGGGCATTGGCAAGGGATCTGTCCCGCCGTGAAAGGCTGTCAAAGGCCATGGTAAAGGCCTCCAGGGTCTGATCCAGGGTCTTTTGAGAAATGGTGCTTTCCTTTAATACCATCCATGCCAGTCGGCGGGGTTCCTGATTCTGGGTGCTGCTTGTTTCTATACCCATTTGTGTCATTGGGAGCGTTTTAACCTTTATTGGGGCAGGTGGTCCTGCCATGTACGTTTTCGGCTTGATCGCAACATGGGCCACCCGTCACCGTTGGCGGGCAAATGGGCTGATCGCCTTTGGGGCCGATCGGGCCGAATCGGATGGCCGTTGGGGGTGGCATAATACCATTTCCCATCAGTCAAAATCGGCAAAACATTCGCCGGTTTCAAGTTTGTTTCCCCGGAGGAAATCCTCGGAGCAGAGACATTTCCCCGAAGCTCCCTGAAGTCTTAAAATGGCCAGGGCGCCAGATCCCGTGGCCACCTGGATTTCGTTGCAGGAACAGGAAAATACGGTGCCGGGCTTGTGGTTGGTGTGGATGTCCAAGGGGGCGACTTCAAGTATTTTTATACGTTTGCCCCCCAGGAACCCATAGGCCCCGGGCCAGGGGGTCATGGCCCGGACCAGGGCATGGATTTTATCCGATGACAGGTTCCAGTCAACGCATCCGTCGCTTTTTTTCAGCAGTGGGGCATGGGTTGCCAGGTCATGATCCTGGGGTTCGGGGGTGATGCGGTCATGGGCAAAGGCCTCAAGGGTTTTAACAATGAGATCCGCCCCCATGGGGGCAAGGCGGTCATGGAGAGTCTGGGCCGTTTCATCCGGTGCAATGGGGGTTCGGGCTTTAAGCAGCATGTCACCGGTGTCAAGGTCCGTGTCCATGATCATGGTGGTTACCCCGGCCTCTTTATCCTGGTTTAAAATGGCGGCTTGTATGGGTGATGATCCCCGCCAGGCCGGCAGAAGAGATGCATGGATATTGATGGGATGCATGCGCGGGATGTCCAGGATTTCCCGGGACAGTTTATGCCCAAAGGCCACCACCACGAAAAAATCAGGCTGTAGGGCCAGAAGTTTTTCTCTGATGTTAGAGCCCTTCATGCTTTCCGGTTGAAGGATTTCAAGATTTAGATCACAGGCTGCCTGTTTCACCGGGGGGGGCATTTTTTTTTTCCCCCGGCCCCGGGGTCTGTCCGGCTGGGTGACGACCAGGGAAATATGATGTCCGGCGGCAATAAGTGCCTTGAGAGGGGGCACTGCAAAATCAGGTGTTCCCATGAAGATGATGTTGAATTTTTTGTTCACCTTCGCTCCCTTTTGCTCACCTTTTTTCGGTACATGTTTCGTTTCAGGCGGCTGATGCGGTCAATGTATAATGTCCCGTCCAGGTGATCAATTTCATGCTGCATGATCACCGCCTGAATACCGTCGGTGGTGAACTCCAGTTGTTTGCCTTCCGTATTCAATGCCCGTACCGTGACTTTTTCATGGCGTTTTACATCTGCGCTGTAATCGGGTACGCTCAGGCAGGCTTCATTTTCTGAAATAATACTGCCCGAAGCCTTAATGATCTCAGGGTTGATCAATGCCGTAGCATGCTTCTTTGTTTCCGTGGAAGATTCACCTTCGGTTTCCATGCCGGCATCGGGGTTATATACGATGATTCTTAAATTACTGCCCACCTGGGGGGCGGCAAGGCCCACCCCTGGTGCATCAAACATGGTTTCAGCCATGTCTTCAATAAGTGTTAGGATCTGTTTGTCAATTTTTTCCACCGTTATGGCCTTCCGGGCCAAAAAGGGGTCAGGGTATTCAAGTATATTTAAAATTGCCATTATCGTTCTCTTTTTGTCCTTTATGTAAAAAGGCTGCAACTGAAGTAAAAATACAGTGCTCAGCCATTCCTTGTGATCAATCTCTATAAAGTCAGGTCTGCCAGAAGCTTCCTTGCATGTTCAATGTCGGCATGAATCTGGTCGGAAAGGGCTTCGATGCCTGAAAATTTTATTTCATCCCGGAGTCTTTTTACCATGTTTACCCGGATACGGGTACCATAAATATCTCCGGAGAAATCAAGAATATGAACTTCAATGGTGAAAAGATGATCATCAAAGGTGGGGCTGTAGCCGATGTTGGCCACCCCGTTAAAGGTGCCCTTTACGGTTTCCACGGTGACGGCGTATACTCCCATCTTGGGGCAGAGTTCATCATGCAGTTTGATGTTGGCGGTGGGAAATCCCAGCTGACTGCCCCCCCGTTCCCGGCCTTTTATCACCTTGCCCCGGATCTGGTAATACCGACCCAGGAAGGGTTTTGTTTCATCCACCCGGCCCTCCATGACAAGTTCCCGTATGTGGGTGCTGCTGATTCGTTTTGGTGCCGCATCTGATCCCTTGATCCAGTCGGGGATGATCACCTCAAACTGGTAGTCAGCGGCCATTTTCTTAAGGAAATGAATATCTCCTTCCCGGTTCCTTCCAAAGGTGTAATCCGGTCCCACCACAATGGCTTTCATATTCAGTCGATCAAGGAGAATATCCTTTACAAAATCATGGGCGGAAATGGCGGCAAAGGTCCGGGTAAAGGGAATATAGACAAGGGCGTCCATGCCCGTGGCTTCAATGAGTTCTGTTTTTTGATCTTTTCTGGTGATCAGCGGGGGACCGTTGTGGGCTAACACCTTCAGGGGATGGGGATCAAAGGTCATGGCCATGGCAGTACCGTTGATCTGCCGGGCGACCTCAATGACTTTTTTAAAAAGGGCCTGGTGGCCCTTGTGTACGCCGTCAAAATTACCTATGGTGATCACCCCGTTTGTCGGGGGTGTTTTCAGTGAATCAATATCTTCTATCAGTTCCATAATTCCCTTTGTGTTTTTTTGAAATAATACGCTTGACAAAGCCAAAAAACACATATATAAACCACCTATCTTTTCAAATCAATCCTTTTTCTGGGTTGGTTTTCAAAGGGCCGAAGTGGCGGAATTGGTAGACGCGCTAGTTTCAGGGACTAGTGGATGTATGTTCGTGGGAGTTCGAGTCTCCCCTTCGGCACCAATTGAATTCAAAGCCCCTGTCCATATTTTTTGTGGGCAGGGGCTTTTTGCGTTACGGGCTCGGTAAATAACGCAAGTTTGACCCCTCTTTGATAATCGTCGAATCGGAAAAATAAGAATGTTCCCTGTAAATGCCTGCCGGGGGCATGCGTGTATTATAGATGCCTTGCCCCCATCGTTACCGTAATTATGGTTCGGGTACAGGGGGGGGATCCTGAAATAATTTATACAGTGCCTGGGTTCCTTCGTTTTCACTTCCCCGGGCAGCCAGCTGGTCATACAGGCCGGCAGCAAGTTTTAACCCCGGAGTTTCAAGCCCCATGGCCTGTGCAGATTCCAGGGCGATCCCCATGTCTTTTATAAAATGCTTGACGAAAAAGCCCGGAGAGAAATCTTTTTTGATAATTCGGGGAGCCAGATTGTTCAAGGACCAGCTGCCAGCGGCGCCCTGTCCGATGTTTTCAATTACTTTTTCCTGGTTAAGTCCTGCCTTTTCCGCATATGCAAGGGCTTCACACATGGCCACCATGCCAGCCGCAATGGTAATTTGATTCACCATTTTGGTGTGCTGTCCGCTGCCTGCAGGACCCTGGTGATGGATGTTTTTTCCCATGCATTCCAGTATGGGCAGTGCCATTGTGAAGTCAGAGGCATCTCCCCCCACCATGATAGACAAGCTGGCGTTCTGGGCCCCGATATCTCCCCCCGTCACCGGTGCGTCCAGGCAGTGTACTCTTTTTTTTTGTCCTTCTTCATATAAAATAACGGCAAGGTCTGGACGGGAGGTGGTCATGTCCAGGGTGAGGGTTCCGGGACATGCTGTTTGAAAGATACCCTGGTCTCCCATATAAATCTGCTTCACATCTTCGGGGTAACCCACCATGGTGACGATCACCTGGCATTTTTTTGCCAGCCGGGCAGGGGAATCCTGCCAGACAGCTCCTTGCCTGCAGAGCCCCTCTGTTTTAGAGCGGGTGCGGGAATAAACCTGCAGGCCATATCCGGCATTTAAAATATGGCGGGCCATGGATGTTCCCATTACACCGATTCCAATGAAACCCACGGTGGTCTCTTTATTTAAAATCACTTGTGATAGCTCCTTTTTAGATTCTTATTTCTGATTTTCGTGTTGTTTTGGCAAGAGAATCAGAAAAGCTTTTTGGTTCTGGCTTGTCCAGGTCAGGGCCTGACATTCAAAAAAAGGCAGATATCATGGGCAAGCCCAGGTAAGTTTATTAATAACTGTGTATATATTGACTTAAAGGTTGACTTGGCTTCGGTTTTATTGTAGAAAGCTCCCCATTGTAATAAAGCTTTGTGCTTTTGTTGCAGGCCGAAGTGGTGGAATTGGTAGACACGCTAGACTTAGGATCTAGTGCCGCGAGGCGTGGAGGTTCAAGCCCTCTCTTCGGTACCATTTTAAATTAAAAGGTCTTGCAGGTATTGATACCTGCCGGGCCTTTTTTTTTATCCTCACAACTGGGCTTCTTTTCGGTCTGGCAGATGGCTTATTTGATGATATCCCCCGTCAAGACCTCTGCTGTGGAATAAATAACTCTTACCGTTGAAGCTGTGGCTTCGGTGTGAAGCACCATCACCGTGCCGTTCTTTAAAAGGGGCAGGGGGGACGATTTTTTAAAGCTTTTGTCTGGAATCGTTCGGGTTTTGTAAAGGGTGTATATATCCCCCGGCTTGACCAGCTTTTGACTTCCGGCATCCATAAAGGCGATGCTGCCCTCGGCAAGAAGTTCATTGTTGTCCTGGGAGCAGATCAATCTGGCCTGTATGGGGCGGGGAGAAGGGTTTCTGGTGATTTCGTTTTTCAGAGGGCGATAAGCCATGAGGGGATCTCCGGGAGAACATGTCCTGAAAGTACGGTCTATGACGGCCCTAGTATACTCCTTGGTGTTTTCAAGGATGGTCACCGTGGCCTTTACGGTATGTTGAATTCCCTTGAATCGGGTGTCATCATATTTCAAGGATACCTCTTGGGTTGAAAAAATGTGATAGGCATTGCCGGGAATGAAATTACTTTTTTTAATGGGATTGATAAACAGAATATCGCCTTCGGTGAACAGGGTTTTATCGTTCTCTGCCATGATAATATGACCCAGTATGGGTTCTGCTGTTTCCTTGATGAACCCTGGATACTCAACGGATTCCCAATGCGGTGGGGGGCATGGCAGGGCGGCTTTGGTTTCCACCATGGGCGTGTGTGTTTTTTCCGGGGGGGGTGCCATGGGCATGGGATCAGGCGGCAGGGCGTCGGTTAGAAAGACCCTGATTTTGTTTCCGGGGTAAATCAAGTGGGGGTTTTCAATCTGGTGGTTCATCTCCCACAATCCCGGCCAAACCCACTGGGATTTGTAAAATTTTCGGGAGAGATCCCACAGCGTATCTCCCTTCTGAACGGTATAATAAAAAACAGGGCCCTGGGCGGTTTCGACCCGTTCCATGCCCGGCATTAAAGGTGTTTTATCAGCTGCACCGCCGGTGAAGGGCAGTAGCAGGAAAAGAATGATTGCCATGAACCCTGTTTTTTTCTGCATGCTGTTCTCCCCCCTGGATATAAAAATTGATATTTTTACGGTCAACTGGGAAAGGTCTGTATTTTTGGGTGGGCACATTCCCATTTGGCCGGTATGTCTCGTATGACATTGCTGTGCATTTGATTTTCATGCCCATCGCTGATGAAGCTGTGAGGGGGAAAATGGGAATGCACATTTTTTGATCGTGTTCGGTGATATTTCCTCAGAATTCATATTTAAACCGGGCCTACCTTAAATGTCAAGCCATCTTGTGTTCTGCTTCTTATTCCGACTGACCGAAGGTGTATTGCCATTTTTCCGGCACCATTACAGCATTCTGGTTTGTTCATAAGCCTTACTCCACTCTTGCCCATGTTGTGACCTGTGGCCAGGCTCCGGCATTCTATGGATTTGATGTTGGGCCCCATCCATGATGAAGCCCCCCCCGATGGGGAAAATGAGAATGCCCCCGCTGGGGGGCAAAGGGATTTCAATTTTTGTCAATACAGGAGAAACAATGGACCATAAATTCACAGATCTTTTTTTTGAGGCAAGTATGTTGACCAGTCTGCCGCGTTCGGGCTATCAGTTTCTGGGTGCAGGACAGGAGACTGTGGCGGCGCACAGTTTTATGACGGCATTTATATGCCTTGCCATGGCAGACATGGAACCAGGCGTTGACGGAAAGAAAATTGTTTCCATGGCCTTGGTACACGACCTTGCCGAAGCAAGAACCGGGGATTTAAACTATGTTCAGAAACAATATGTCACCACGCGGGAGGATCTGGCCCTGTCCTGCATGGCAAAGGGCTTTCCCTTTGGAAAAAAACTGAGTGCCCTGGTGGAGGAATTTAACCGGGGGGAAACAAGGGAAGCCCAATTGGCCCGGGATGCCGATCAATTATCTTTTATCATTGAGCTTAAAAAACTTCAGGACATCGGGGTGAAAACCCCTGAAAAATGGTTGCCCCATGTTCTGGATCGCTTAACCACAGACACGGGTCAGCGTCTGGCAAAAAACCTTATGGCATCTAGTTGGGATGACTGGTGGCTTAATAATTACAGCGAATGATGTGTCGTCGGGACATGTTCCGAGTCAATATCAGCCTTGAAAAAAAAACGCGGCTGGTATAATCAATTAGGTTAATCTTTGATGATGGCATCTTTGACATCTTTTGTTCTCTGGATGTATGATGAAAGATATGAAAGATGTGGGGTGGGGGCAGCCTTGCGTTATTGGCGCTTTTGTTGAAATTTGTCTTGAAACACAGGTGGTTGTTAAAAACACAATAACACAAGTCTGACCCCATTGGGCCGCCAATTGTGAGGGGTGGCCCATCTTGTGACCAAGCCCTGATAAATGATGGATGTGGTCCTAAACGATGAATGAAATATCATGGAGGAATGGAAATGCCAGATGGATGGCTTTTTCACGCCAATGGAATATAAAAATGATACAGAGTCTGGAAGAAATAGCACAACGGCTGAATCTGAGTATTGAAACCTTGAACCGGTGGATTCGCCAGGGAAGGATTCCGGTGAGCAAGACAGGTGATATGGGGATGTTCCATGAGGCAGAGCTGAATAAATGGGCAGCCAAGCAGGAAAAAATAATCAAAACCTGCGAAGATCCGGACGGAGTAGGATGTCTGGCCTCGGAATTTGTCCTGGGTACTGCCATGGAAAAGGGAGGGGTACATCATGGTATCGGGGGCACTGACAGAGATTCGGTTCTCCATGCATCAGCCTGTCAGGTACCAGGCCTTTCCCCCGGGCAGCAGGCAGGGCTCTTTGAGCAGTTGCTGGCAAGGGAACAGCTCACCTCCACCGGCATTGGCCAGGGAATTGCCATTCCCCACCCCCGAAATCCCCTGCAGGAAGGGGTAAAAATTCCCATGGTGGTTACCTGTTTTCTAAAAAACAGCATTGACTTCAACGCCATTGATGATCTGCCTGTGTCCACGCTTTTTCTGATTTTAAGCCCTGCGGTGAACTGTCATCTCAACTTGTTGTCCCGGCTTTCCTTCTGTCTCCGGGACAGAGATTTTATGTCCCTTGTTAAAACCAGACCCACTGCGGATGCGCTTCTGGAATGTGTTCAAAAAATGGAAGCCCAGATTGAAAGAAAAGGGGTGTAGGTAAAACATCATGAAGCGATTCATATCGTGGCGTCATCCGGCACGACTGCTGCTTTTTCGGCGTGATGATCGCATGCTGCTCATTGTCATGGGAATAATCGTGGGAATTTCAAGCGGCCTTGCGGCATTGGGGCTGAACATGTCCCTGGTTTTCATGCTGGAAACCCTTCACCACTGGCGACACCACTGGTGGGCCTTTCTTCTGCCTGCCGCCGGAGCCATGCTTTCATCGTTGTTTTTGGAAAAAGCCATGAACGAAGGGGCCGGGCACGGCGTCCCGGAGGTGATTTACAGTGTCTCCCGGTATGGGGGACTCATGCGGTTTCGATCCAGTATTTCCCGGCTGGTGGCAAGCTGCCTCACCATCGGCAGCGGAGGATCTGCAGGCCCTGAAGCCCCCGTGGTCATGAGCGGGGCGGCCATCGGTTCCAATATTGCCAAGTTGTTTTATTTGAATGACCGGCAGCGGGTCACCCTGGTGGGCTGTGGAGCAGCAGGGGCCATTGCCGCCATTTTCAATGCCCCCCTCACCGGTATTATTTTCACCATGGAAATTATCCTTGGTGAGTGGTCCATGGTCAACATCATTCCCATTGCCGTGGCCGCGGTGTCCGGTGCTGAGATCAGCCGGCTTCTGCGGGGTAACAGCATTGCCTTTGAGAGCAGCGGTAGTTTTCACATCGGCAGTGTGGACCTTGTGGCATGTCTGGGGCTTGCCCTGATGGCTTCCATGGCATCTGTGATTCTCACCCGCATGCTCAGGCGCATGCACGGGGTCTCTTCCCGAGTGTCTGTGCCCAAATGGACACGGGCTGCCATGGGAGGGGCTGCGGTGGGGCTTCTGGGTTTTCTGGTGCCCGATGTTCTGGGGGAGGGCTACCATGCCATCCATGCCATGATACAGGGCAATTTCACAACCGGTCTGACCATTGCCGCCATTGCCTGTCTGGCCAAAATCCTGGCCACCGCCCTGACATTGGGATGGGGGGGCTCCGGGGGGATTTTTGCCCCTTGTCTGGTCATCGGCAGCTTTGCCGGTCTTGCCTACCATCGGCTTCTGGTTTTCTTGATGCCGTCGGTGACCTTTGTTAATGAAGGTTGTTTTGCCCTTCTTGGCATGGCTGGCATGATCAGCGGTATTCTCCAGGCACCGCTCACGGGGATATTTCTGATCCTTGAAATCACCGGAAGCTATGAGGTGATGCTGGCGCTTATTATCGTATCGGCCCTTTCCACCACCATTACCCATTATTTTGAGCCTGCTTCCTTTTATCTCAAGGATCTGACAGAAAGGGGACAGCTGTTGAGACCGGGCACCGATGCCAGGGTGCTTGCAGACATGACCATCCGGGAGGTCCTTGAAAAGGATTGTATCCCCGTTCCCCCGGATATGCTGCTCCGGGAGTTCCTGCATGTTGTCAAGCGATCCTCCCGCAATTATTTTCCAGTGGAAGATCCGGACACCGGTTATTTTCTGGGAATGGTGCGCTTTGATCATGTCAGGCCCTATATTTTCAATACAGTGATGTATGACGCTGTGCTTGTGGAACAGATCATGGATGCAGATGTGGAGGCTGTTCATTACGATGATGAACTGGCCGATGTGCTTCACAAAATGGATGTCTCACGGTGCTACAGTCTGCCGGTGGTGAGCAATCACAAGTTTGTGGGAATGGTATCCAAGGCCACCTTGCTTGATAAATACCGGGATGAGCTCAAGGTGCAGACCGCCCAGCGTGTGTAATTCATAAAAAAAGGTGCCCATGGGGTGCCGTCATCTTTATTTGATATCCGAAATATGCGGATCAGGAGGACAGGTGGAGACAACACTTTTTCACGTTTTCAGAAACACCCCCTTGGGAAGAGAGATTCTCATGCAATCGCTTTATTTCTGCAGGGGAATTGACGCATCCATTGTTATTTATATTCCCGAACATACTAAATTTTTAATGTATTTTGATAATGATGTGGTGCAGGTGGATCTGGATGAATCCTATCGCACGGCCCCTGAAACGGCAAAGGCCCATGCCCTGGAACTTGCCCGGGAGGCGGGACTGGACCCCCGGTTTGTCCGGCCTAAAAATTTTACGGCCTCCACATTACCAGACCTGCCGGTGGATTTTGATTTCATGTGCTGTCCCCGCAGCGTCAGTGATCTGTCATCCAAAATCAGTCTTGGCCACATTGGCCCCAAGGTCCGGCGCATTATTAATGCTGCCAGATTTCCTGTGCTTATTCCCAGCTGTCTGTTCAAGGAATGGCAGAGTATTCTGATTTTTTTCGGGGGATCAGTGAATGCGGTGAAGGCGTTGAAGCTGGGCTTGAGGCTGGGCCGGGAAACGGGAAAACCCGTGGATATGTTCACCCAGGCCGACGGCATGCCAAAGGAATCCTTTGAGGAGATTCTTGTAAATCGGGGTATGGAAGAGGAGGTGTCCCAACGGGTGCGTACCTGGCATTTTTTTGAATCCGGCAGTTTTGAACACAATCTTTACAGCGTTCCCCACAATGCCCTTACGGTGATGGGGGCCTATGGCCATGGTCTGGTGCGGGACATGCTTTTTGGCAGTACCATGGAGACCATCCAGACCCATCTGCCAAACACCATGCTCATTGCAGGCCCCAATTACGTTATGCCCCGGTAATCGCAAGTGCCTGGGGGGCTGACTTGACCTACCGGGGCATCATTGCTGCTGTCTTGCTCAATCGGTGGCGGGGTAGGTGCTGTTGAGCTTTTTAAGCTCCATTGCGGCAATACGTCGGATATCCTGTTCCGGAATCCCCTTGACCATGCCGGGGCAGGAACCGGCCATGGCCTCCCAGTTTTCCGGGTGATTCAGAAGGGTTTTAATAAAAGGCCAGGCCCGGCACATATAAGGTTTCACGGCATGGATGGTACAAAGTTTATCAAAGAAAATGCATTTGCCATCCCCTGCCAGGGTGAGTACCGGCCGGGAACCGGACATGTCGCAGTACCGGGGGATAAATTCCTCGGGATCACAGCCGATGAACCGGGAAATGCGATGAATATCTTCTTTGGTGACATAGGTGCCGCCAAATCCCCGGCAGCATTCCCCACACTGGGTGCAGCTGAAAATGTCATCCCCTGTGTTCAGTTTAAAATCCATTTCGTCCCTCCAATGCCCGCTGTAATGTGACCTGATCCACAAAATGCAGATCCCCCCCCATGGGAACCCCCGAGGCGATGCGGGTTATGCATACCCGGGAATGTTGCAGTTGATCTGAAATGTAAGCGGCAGTGGCCTCGCCTTCCACATCTGTTCCCGTGGCCAGTATGATCTCCCGGGTGGTTCTGTGTCTGGCCCGGACCAGCAGTTCTTTTATGCGGATCTCATCGGGGCCGATGCCGTCCATGGGTGATAAAGCCCCTCCCAGGATATGATAAAGACCTGAAAATGCGCCTGATTTTTCAATGGCTGCCATGTCTGTGGGATTTTCCACTACACAGATGATGCTGCTGTCCCGGGTGGGATTACTGCAGATACGGCAGGTGCTTCGGTCGCTGAGCCCGAAACAGGTGGCACACAGGGTGACATTTTTTTTCAGGGCCAGGATATTGTCTGCAAGGGATTGGGCATCACTGTGGGGCGCATGGAGAATGTGAAGGGCCAGCCTTTCGGCGGTTTTACTTCCGATCCCAGGCAGGGTGGCCAAGCTGTCCATGAGTTTTACAATGGATTCAGGATAATAGTTCAAGGGGTTACATCAGACCCGGAATGTTCATGCCGCCGGTGAGTTTACCCATTTCTGCTGACACCATTTCCTGGGATTTGTTCAATGCGTCGTTGACGGCGGCCAGAATGAGATCTTCCAGCATTTCCACATCTTCGGGGTCCACCACTTCTTTTTCCAGGGAGATGGAACTGATTTTCTGACCTCCTGTGGCCACCACCTTTACCATCCCGCCTCCTGCAGAGACTTCCACGGTTTTCAGTGCCAGTTCTTCCTGCATTTTGAGCATTTTTTTCTGTAATTTCTGGGCCTGTTTCATCATGCCACCCATGTTTTTCATATCATATCTCCTTTGTTTTACTTTAATTGAATATCAATAATCTGTCCGCTGAAAAGATTGACGGCTTCGGTGACCAGCGGGTGGTTCATGGCCTCCTGCTTGAGTTTTGCCGGGCTTGTACCTGTGCCCTCGGAGGCTTCAAAAGCCGGGGTGCTTTGGGTTTCTATGGGTTGATTGACCACCAAGCGGTGGGTTTCTCCAAAGTAGTTTTTACAAAGACCTTCAATTTCTTTGGTCTTTGACTGGAGACGATTGAGTTCAAATTTGTTGTTGCTGCAAAGTGTTACACATATTTGATGATTTTTGATGCCGTTGCATTCTGCCTTGGAAAGAATGGCCCCAAGCGAGGGGGAGGTCGATGAGATCATGCCCAAAAACCCTTCCCATGTTTTTTCCCCGGAGGACGGGAGGGCTTGTGCCGGAACTGTGGGTCTTTTCTGGGAAGAGGCTATGCCCGGGTCATAAGTCGTTGGATTTATCTGTTCGCCGGCGTCCCAGGTGGGCATGGGCGGGGGCATATCTGGGCCTGGCCGGTTTCCTCTTTGGGGCTTTGCCATGGTGTTTTCATGGGTTGCACCACTGGGATAGGATTCGGGCCGCTCATTGCAACATGGTTTTTCATGGGAAGCTTGCGAGGCAGTCTGTTTATTCAGGGAAAGCCGGGGGCTTTGGGCGGAGGCTTGTAAAGGCTCAACATTTCGTGCCAGGAGGTCCAGTCGGGTGAGTATGTTATCCATGTCTGTGCCCGGACGTATCTGGATGAGCTGGAGCAATATGGTTTCAAGGGCCGTTCTGGTGTGGCTGGAAAACCGAATAAGGGATTCTTCCTTTAAAAGCAGAGTCAGCATCTGGGACAGATAAACGGGGCTGCCCGGCACCACCATGGCAGTGAGTTGCTCTCTGTCATGGGCACTGATGTCAGAAAGGCTGTTATTGTCGGTGCACAGTTTTACCACCAGCAGATTTCTGAATAGTTCCACCAGACCTGAATAGACTTTTTTCAGATCAAAGCCCAGATCCCGGACCCTGGAGATATTGTGGAGAATGGCGCTTCCATCCCCCTTAAAAACAGCGGATGCCATGTCAAAAAGAATTTTCTTATCGATGATGCCAAGATTGTTAAGCAGATGATCGTGGGGAATGTGGGCCTCTGTGCTGCTGGATATTACCCGGTCCAGCAGACTTAACGAATCCCGCATGGAACCGTCGGCCTCAGATGCAATCAGGCTGCAGCTTTCTTTGGAAATGGTGAAGCCCTCCTGGGAGGCAAGCCATTCCAGGTGGTTGGCGATTTCTGTGAGACCAATACGGCCCAAATTATGGCGCTGGCACCGGGACAGGATGGTGATGGGAATCTTATGGGGTTCGGTGGTGGCAAAGATGAAAAGCACGTGGTCCGGAGGTTCTTCCAGGGTTTTAAGCAGGGCATTAAAGGCTGCCGTGCTGAGCATGTGTACTTCATCAATAATATAGATCTTGTGGGGGGATGACACCGGCATGTAGGTGACATTTTCCCGGAGTTCCCGGATCTGATCAACGCTGTTGTTGGAAGCACCATCAATTTCAAAGACGTCAGCGGCATTTCCAGAGGTGATGGAGATACAGGATCGACAGACATTGCAGGGGACCGGTATGGGACCCTCCTTGCAGTTCATGGCCTTGGCAAGAATTCTGGCAATGCTGGTTTTACCGGTACCCCGGGGACCTGAAAAAAGAATGGCATGGGCCACCCTGCGGGACAGAATCGCATTGGAAAGCGTCTGAGTCACATGGGGTTGTCCGATAACATCCTGAAAGGTCTGGGGTCTGTATTTGAGGGCTAAAACGCGATAAGACATGTTTCCCGGGAGGTGCAGAAAAAGTGGCGGAGAGAGAGAGATTCGAACTCTCGGTACCTTGCGATACACACGCTTTCCAGGCGTGCACCTTCAGCCACTCGGCCATCTCTCCGCATGAATAATGATGAGAGGGTAGATATCCTTTTTTGTCGGTCCTGTCAAGCATTAAACATAAAATGTGGCAAATCGGATTTGCTGCAGCAACTGTCTGAAGTGTGCAGATAAAGAGGTGGCAGAATTGTAAAGTCACAGTTTTGGCATTTTCTGGCCGTCATTATAAACAATTTGGCCTTTTGGGTTTTTCGGGGGTGGATGAATTTAAGGGTGTCTGGTGTCAGCCCTTTTTCCGGCAGAACATTCATAAGCTCTGGCAGCCGTTCCACGGGGTAGATGGTGTGAAAAAAACCGTTGCACTTTAATAGTTTTGAGGCGCTTTCGACCAGGGTTTCAAGTGTCAGGGTTATTTCATGCCGGGCCATGGCCTTCTGGGGGTGGGGGTTGAGCCTGCCATGGTTTTGTTTGCGGTAGGGGGGGTTGGTAATTACCATGTCCTGGGAGTCCAGGTATTCCTGTGTGAGCATTTCGGCAATATCAGCATGGTGCACCACAATTTCTTTTTCTCGGCGATTGATTTTTACATTTTTTCGGGCGGTGAGGGCAAGATCTTCCTGAATTTCCACGGCGGTGACGGTGAGGTTCGGTGTCTTATGGCATAAAAGAAGGGGTATGATGGCAACCCCCGTTCCGATGTCCATAATGCGCTGTCCGGGGCAGGGGCGGGCGTGGTCCGAGAGTGCAAAGGGGTCCATGGAAAAACGGTAGCCGTTTTTAGGTTGATGGATCTTAAGATTGCCATCAAAAAAATATTCAGTTGTGCAGGGCTGCAATTTTGAATTTCATCTCTTTAACAAGGGGGCTGCCCAGGGCATGATTTAAGTTTGACATCAGGGATGTCTTAAGAAATTTGAGTTGGTGCATCCACACGGAGCTGGACACATGGACAATGAGGATGCCGTTGTTAAACGCGCCGGGTTTTGCATTTTGCGCAAGGGCATCTCCTGCCACACTGTTCCACAATTCCCAGATGGCGGTCATGCCGGTGTCTGCACTGGGTCTGAACTCCTCCAGTGCCTGGTTCAGGATGGTGCCAATATGTGTCAGTTGGGTTTTCATGGAAGGAAGTTTATCATTTTATATGTCAAAATGTCAATGCGGGGGGGGCAGCACCGTCTGTTTTTTGCTTGAAAATATGGGGAAACCATGTAGAATAATGGATTTAACAAATAGTGAGGGTACAGGGGCATGGGTTCCTGGCCGGAAGAGTGGTGTTAACCATTTGTTGCTTTAAACGGCTGCTTTGTTATTATTGATTATTTGAAAGTTCGCGGATCATCCTGAACTGGTACTGGCGGTTATGGGTTTAGGGGGGTCTATATTTGATCTGACTTTAAGTGAAAACGGGAAACTGACTATGAACTGGGATTGGGATAAGCTCAGAGAAAAACAGGAGCAATACGAGCAGAAGCGTTCGGGTGGAGGGTCTGGAGTTCCTAGACCGCCCCAGATAGATGAGATATTGAATCGATTCAAAAATTTTAAATTCCCCGGTGGGATACTTCTCATCGTGGTGCTTTTTTTTCTTTTCTTCGGCAGTTCGATTTTTTTCACCGTGGGTATTGATGAGGTGGGGGTAATCCAGCGGTTTGGTAAGTACAACCGCATTTCCCAGCCGGGTTTGAATTTTAAACTTCCCGCAGGGGTTGAAAATGTGACCAAGGTAAAGATCAAGCGGGTTTATAAAGAGGAATTTGGGTTTGAGACGGTGAAGGGCTATGATAATGCCCGTTTTTCCAACGATAATACCGATACCGGGGCTGCTTTGATGCTCACCGGGGATCTTAATGTGGCGGTGGTGCCTTGGATTGTTCAATACAGGATTTCTGATCCTTATAATTATCTGTTCAAGGTTGAAGATGTCCGTTCCATTCTTCGGGACATGGCTGAAGCCACCATGCGGACGGTGGTGGGGGATAGAAGTATCAATGAGGTTATCAGCAAGCGAGAAGAAATTGCCGTGGCGGCAAGAAAGCGCCTTCAGGATGAAATGAATCAGGCGGAAACAGGCATTCACATTGTCACCATTGAGATGAAAAAAACCAACGTACCAGAGCCGGTTCAACCTTCCTTTAATGAAGTCAATGAAGCTGTCCAGGAAAAAGAGCAGATGATCTATAAGGCAAGAGAAGGCTACAATAAAGCCATTCCTGCTGCAAGGGGCGAGGCACTTCGTCTGGTAAAAGATGCAGAGGGGTTTGCCCTTGACCGGGTGAACAGAGCCCTTGGTGATGCGGCCCGTTTTACTTCAGTGTATAAGGAGTATGTCAAGGCCAAGGATGTCACGGAGAAACGTCTTTATCTGGAAGCCATGGGGGATATCCTTCCCCGGCTGGGTGCTAAATTTATCATAGACGCTGATCAGAAAAACGTGTTGCCGCTGTTGAATATGGACACCACAAGGTCCATTGTGCCGGCCATAAAAGCCTTAGAAGAAGGTGGGGGTAAATAATGAATAAAGTCAAAGGAATTGCAGCTGTTGTGCTGGCGGGCGTTATGTTTGTCCTGCTGACCTCGGCCTACATTGTGGATGAAACCGAGCAGGTTGTTATTACCCAGTTCGGGCGTGTGGTGGGAGAACCTGTTGTTTCTCCGGGCCTGAATTTTAAAGTGCCCTTTATTCAGAAGGCCACCTATTTTCCTAAGAATCTCCAGGAATGGGACGGTGATCCCGGTCAGGTACCCACCCGGGACAAGACATTCATCTGGGTGGATACCTTTGCAAGGTGGAAGATTGTGGACCCTGTGAAGTATTTTCAGACGGTGAACAATATGGTGACAGCCCTGGGACGTCTGGATGATATCATTGACCCTGCGGTGAGGAATTTTTTGACTTCCTTCCGGCTGGTGGAAAGCGTAAGAAACAGTGATCGACCCATGGATACCTTTGAGGAATTCAGCGATGAGTCCGAAGGTCTGCAGGAATCCCAGTACAGAATCAAGGTAGGGCGAAGTGAAATTACAAGGCGGATCATGGTTCAGGCCCAGCCCAAACTTGAGCCCTTTGGCATTGAGTTGGTGGATGTTAAAATCAAGCGCATCAATTATGTGGAAAAGGTTCGGGATGCTGTGTATGGTCGTATGATTGCAGAGCGTCGTCAGATTGCAGAAAAGTATCGCGCAGAAGGAAAGGGAGAGGCCAGCAATATTCAGGGTGACAAGGAAAAAGAGCTCCAGCTCATCCGATCGGAGGCCTATCGCAAGGCTGAAGAGATCAAGGGAGAGGCAGATGCCAAGGCCACCCAGATCTATGCTTTGGCCTATGGAGCAGACCCAGAGTTTTATTCCTTTTTAAAGACAATGGATGTCTACCGGACAGTCCTGGATAAATCTGGAACATTGGTGCTTTCAACGGATTCTGAGTTTATGAAGTACTTTAAAGGTTCAAAGGGCTTATAATAAAAAAAGTGGGAAGTGGAAAGCGGGGGGTGTGATGACTGCACTCCCCGGTTCCATACCCACTCTATGATACCAAGCTTTATTTGCCCTTACGTCTCTGATGCCGTGTTCTGGCAAGGAGTTTTCGATGCTTGTGTTTTCTCATTTTTTTTCGTCTCTTCTTGATAACGCTGCCCAAAAAATCACCTCCTTTACAGGAATTGTAAATATCCATAGTTAATGTCAATCCTGTCTTTATAGCATATGGATTCAGGGGATGTCCATTGATTTTTTCAGGCCTGATCATAACAATGGATACCCTGTGTTTTTCTTTCATCCCAGGGGGATCTGTTATGCCCGACGATAATTTTTTTAATGAAAAACAGCTGTGCCTGGTGCAGGAGGCGGTGAGTGTGTCTGAGGATTTGGTCAGTAACTATTATAAAATGTCCTCGGCCCAGTGGATTCGCAGTTGCTATGAGGTCAAAACTGCAAAGGATCTTGATATACAGGAGCAGGTGCATGGTCCCTTTGCCCAAGTTGTGGGATACCGGGCTCAGAAAAAAAACGGATGCCTGGGCTCTTCGTGTTTTGATTTTTACAGAATCTGTATCCAGGACCAGGCTATTTTATCCGTAATTGAAAACCAGGCTGGTCTGCTGAAGATTTTTCCCTTTTTGCTGTATATTCTTGTTCATGAGCTGGTTCATATTGTGCGGTTTGCAAGGTTTCAACAGATATATGATTGTGCCTCCGAAGCGGAGTGTGCCATGGAGGAAGAGCGCCTTGTTCATGGCATTACCTTTAAAATATTGAGGGGCACAACTGTGGCTGGTATGGAGCAAGTATTTGTATATTATAGAAAATGGCGTTGTGTCGAAGAAATATAGCTGTGCGTTTAAAATTTTTTGACGACTCCTTGACAAGGGGTAAAGACTGACTATTTTATCATTGAATTTGAAATGGCTGAAAACCAAAACATGGAGAAAAAGTTAAAATGCCGATTTATGAGTATGAGTGTAGTGAGTGCGGGCAGATCGAAGAAGCTTTACAGAAAATGTCAGATCCCCCGCTTTCTACATGCAAACACTGCCATGGAAAACTTCATAAAATCCTTTCCCAGAGTTCTTTTCATCTGAAGGGTTCGGGCTGGTATGTCACCGATTATGGTGGAAGCACTTCCAAGGCCGACGCTTCGTCGTCTGTGGGGAAAACATCCCAGAGTACCCCTTCTGCCCCATGTGCCCAGAAATTAACCAAGGTGGATACTCCGGGTTCAAGTGCGTCTGAATAGTCATTCAAAACAGTATGAAAATAAAATAACAACAGGCTTTGTTGAGCGAGACGATACGTGTCATGCACCACTGAATTACCGGTGTTTCATGTGTGTGTGGAGCTGTTTGAACCGTGATTTACCGGTGTATACATGGCCTGAATATCGTTAAACGCTAAATACTTAAATATCAACTTTATTCTAATAAAAGGAGAGAAAACACCATGAGTTTAAGACCGTTACAGGACAGAATTCTTGTTGAGCGTATGGAAGAGACCACAAAAACTAAGGGTGGCATTATTATTCCGGATACTGCCAAGGAAAAACCGGCCGAGGGTAAAGTTGTTGCCACTGGAAATGGCCGTGTGGGGGAAGACGGCAAGCTGATTCCCATGGACCTTAAGGTGGGTGACCGCATTCTTTTCAGTAAATATGGCGGAACAGATGTGAAAATTGACGATCAGGACTACCTGATCATGCGCCAGGATGATGTGCTGGGCGTTATTGAATAAGTGTTCTGCCTGACATCCCATGGGATGTTTAAAGCGCATGGCAGTAAATACCTGTCATAAAGAAGATTAAAACGCCAATAATTCCAATTCTTAATTGAATGGCGTTTTTTCATAAAAAATCTGAAAAATATAAATACATGGAGGCCCTGATCAATGGCTAAAGAGATTAAATATGATGCAAAAGCCCGCGAAGCAATGCTCAAAGGCGTACAGACCCTTGCAGATGCAGTAGTTGTAACCCTTGGACCCAAGGGTAGAAATGTTGTCATCGAAAAATCCTGGGGTTCCCCCAATGTCACCAAAGACGGCGTTACCGTGGCTAAAGAAATCGAGCTTGAAGACAAATTTCAGAACATGGGCGCCCAGATGGTAAAAGAGGTGGCCAGCAAAACCAGTGACATGGCCGGTGATGGTACCACCACTGCAACTGTTCTGGCCCGTGCCATCTATGAGGAAGGTCAGAAACTGGTTGTGGCCGGTAACAATCCCATGGGCATTAAACGCGGTATTGATATGGCCGTGGCAAGCATGGTGGCAGAACTTGAAAAAATGAGCAATCCCACCAAAGATCAGAAAGAAATTGCCCAGATCGGCACCATTTCCGCCAACAGTGATGAGACCATTGGAAATATCATCGCAGAAGCCATGGGTAAGGTTGGTAAAGAGGGTGTTATCACCGTGGAAGAAGCCAAATCCATGGATACCACCCTGGACGTGGTTGAGGGTATGCAGTTTGACCGGGGCTATCTTTCTCCCTATTTTGCCACCAACGTGGAAAAAATGGTTGCTGAGCTTGACAATCCCTTTATTCTTATCTGCGACAAAAAAATCAGCAGCATGAAAGATCTACTCCCGGTACTTGAAGAAGTGGCCAAAATGGGTAAACCCCTGGTGATCATTTCCGAAGATATTGAAGGTGAAGCCCTTGCCACTCTGGTTGTGAACAAGATTCGCGGTACCTTGAATGTGGCGGCTGTAAAAGCACCTGGTTTTGGTGACAGAAGAAAAGCCATGCTCGAAGATATTGCCATCCTGACCGGTGCCCAGGTGGTTTCTGAAGATGTGGGTCTCAAGCTTGAAAACGTCGGTGTCAATGATCTTGGTCAGGCCAAGTCCGTTGTCATTGACAAGGACAACACCACTATTATTGATGGTGCTGGTTCCAGAGAAGCGCTTGAAGGCCGTGTGAAGATGATTCGTGCCCAGGTGGAAGAGACCTCTTCTGACTACGACCGTGAGAAACTCCAAGAGCGTCTGGCAAAACTCATCGGTGGTGTGGCTGTTATCAGTGTTGGCGCTGCCACTGAAACTGAGATGAAAGAAAAGAAAGCCCGTGTGGAAGATGCTCTGAACGCTACCCGTGCCGCCGTTGAAGAGGGTGTTGTCCCTGGTGGTGGTGTAGCTCTGGTTCGTGCCAGTGCGGGGCTTGCCGCCCTCACCGGTGACCAGGAAGAACTGCTTGGCATCAAGGTTGTAGCCCGTGCCATTGAAGAACCCCTGCGTCAGATTTCCAACAATGCCGGTGTGGAAGGATCCGTTGTTATCAACAAGGTTAAAGAAGGCGAAGGTTCCTTTGGGTATAATGCCAGAACCAATGTCTACGAAGACCTCATTGCTGCCGGCGTCATTGATCCCAAAAAAGTGGTTCGGTTTGCCCTGCAAAATGCAGCCAGTGTGGCATCCGTCATGCTGACCACCGAAGCCATGATTGCTGAAAAACCTGAAGCTGATGCAGCAGGCGCCGGCGGCGGAATGCCCGGTGGCGGCATGGGCGGCATGGGCGGCATGGGCGGTGGAATGCCCGGTATGATGTAATCAGTTCCCAACTGATTATCTTGTGATCCCAGCATGATTGTAAAACCCCTGTGCGCACCTGCACAGGGGTTTTTTTATTTTGAAACGCAAGCTCTGCTTGACATGGCAGAACACCTAATATAGCATTGGCAGTGGTTTAAACGTCACATGTAACGATTTTTTTCCCCACGCAATAAAATGGAGTAATGATATGAGTCCCGAATCCGCTGGTGTGTTTCACATGCTGACCAGTGCAGGTCTGGTGGTTAAACTGGTGCTGCTGCTGCTTTTATTTTTTTCCATCACCTCCTGGGCCATCATGTTCATTAAATATCGTTATATTCGAAAGGCCCATCAATCTTCGGTGGCCTTTATTGATCTTTTCTGGCAGTGTAGAAACTTGGGGGACGCCTTTGCCCGGGCAAGATCACAGAAATCAAGTCCCGTGGCCCGGTTGTTCATGGCAGGTTACATGGAAATTAAAAAAAGTGGTGATGGAGAAAACTTGCCTGGCGACATTCCTGCAGGGGGCGATGGCATGACGGGGTTTCAATTGATGGGAAGTGTAAAACGGGCATTGCGACGTTCCATTGATGTGGAGCTACGTCGGCTTGGGCAGCTGGTTCCTTTTCTGGCCACCGCAGGGAATACCGCTCCCTTCATTGGCCTTTTCGGAACAGTGTGGGGGATCATGAATACCTTCCGGGGTATTGGTCTTAGCCAGTCGGCAAGCTTGGCTGTGGTGGCCCCGGGTATTTCAGAGGCCCTTGTTGCCACAGCCGCAGGCCTTGCAGTTGCCATTCCAGCGGTGATTGCCTATAATTATTTTATCAGCCGAATTCGGGTGATGGACTCCGAACTTCAGGGCTTTGCCGCAGATTTTTTAAATTTGATTGAGCGGGATATTAAACGCAGCAAGGGGGCATGATGCAATCTGGTTTCAATCGTGATGATCTGGTTTCTGAAATCAATGTCACTCCCTTTGTGGATGTGATGCTGGTACTGCTTATTATTTTCATGGTGACGGCACCCATGATGGTCCAGGGTGTGGATGTGAATTTGCCGCATGCTGCTGCTGCGCCCCTGGAAGAAAAGGTGGAACATCTGGTGATTACCGTCAGACAGGATGGCCAGGTGTATTTAAATGAGCAGGCGGTGGGAGTGGATTACCTCACTCGCAAGCTGGAATTGATATTAATTGACATGGGTGCAAGGGATGTCTATCTTCGGGCAGACAAAGATGTTCCCTATGGTCGGGTGGTGGACATCATGGCCCGGATTAAAAAGGCCGGTGTCTCCAATCTTGGCATGGTGACGCTTCCGGAAATCAATGAAGCCTCCTGATTACATGCCATGAAACCATTCCAGAAACATACCGGTGCACCCGGTCGGGAAAAAGGTCCTTTGCCGGACAACAAAGACGTGAAAAGCCAGCTCAGTCCCCTGCTGTTCGGGATGTCTATGGTGTTTCATTTTATCTTGTTTGCGGTTTTTTTTTTGATTCAGGACATGTCTCCGCCATCGGTGGAGCTGCCCATGGTCAAGGTTAATCTGGTGTCCCTTGACGCCGGTGATGTGTCCGGTGAAGTTCCTCCTGTGGATTCCCAGGCTTTTGAGGATTTACCGGACCCTCCTTTGGAGACAGGCGCCCAGGAGCTGCCCCCGGAGCCACCTGTACTGCCCGAACCCGTTCAATCGGAGCCTTCTGTGGCAGAAGAGCCTTCCCCTTCGTCGCTCCCGGCGACCCCGAAGGCGTCTGAACCGGAACCCGTCATGGAGGTTCCTGTTAAAATACCCTTGGTGGACAAAAAGTCCGTCACTAAAAAAGAAACGCCCCCACCGCCGACCCCTTCACCGGTTAAGCCTGCACCGGTGAAGCCTGCACCGGTGAAGCCTGCACCGGTTAAGCCTTCGCCTCCGGAACAGAAGCTATCTTTGAAAAAGAAAACCTATCGGCCGGAGGCGGTGATTGCCAGTGCCAAAAAACAGATTGCACAATCGGTGAAAAAACAGGATGAAAATTCACTGGATACTGCATTGACAAGGCTGCGCAAGAAAGTAGCCACCCAGACCAGTAACCAGGGCGGTTTGTTTGGTGCTCGGGGTGGACCGGTGAGCGGTTCTGCTGACAGTAACCGTGCCATTGATCTGTATAACCTTGAGTTGATGTACCGGATACAGCAGAACTGGGCCTTTAACCGTCAGCTTGCCGGGGGTAATGATGCCATGGAGGTACGGATTTTGATCAAAATTTTAAAATCCGGACAGATCCGGGACATTTGGTTTGAAACCCGGTCTGGAAATCGATTTCTGGATGAGTCTGCACTGAAGGCTGTCAAGAAATCCAATCCCCTGTCACCCCTGCCAAGGGGATACAATACCTATGATGTGGGTCTTGTTTTTACACCCTCGGGATTAATGTGATGGGGCTCACAAGATTGGCTATTCTGGGTAGGGGGCAGGGCAAAGGGAAGGGATGAGGAGGAAATACATGGTATACCCCAAGGCGGGAAAAATCCTTAAAAATTTCAAACGATTTTTTATGTGTTGCATCATCGCTGCATGGGGCCTTGGGCCTGAAGTTGTACATGCGCAGCATACCTACATTAATATAAAAGATCCGTTCATTCGCAAGGTGCCCCTGGCCATACCGGAGTTCATGGCCTTTGGCACCGGAGGACAGGCCCCGGGTTATGGTGTGGCAGCCCGGTCCATTCTGGTGGAGGGCATGACCTTTACCGGATATATCAACGTGCTTGATCCTGCCGGGTTTCAGGAAAATCCGGCAATCACTGGTATCACCGGTGCTGATCTTCATTTTAAAAAGTGGACCGCCGACGGGGCAGAGCTTCTTGTCACCGGCGGGATTGCCGAGCAGGATGGTAATATCCGTCTGGAGCTGCGTTTATTTGATCCCTTTAAAGAAAGGCTTGTTCTGGGAAAAGTCTACACCGGACGGCAGTCGGATCTGCGTACCATGGTGCATCGTTTCTGTGGGGAGATCAATCTTTATCTCACCGGGAAAAGAGGGGTGTTTGGCAGCCGTATTGTGTTTGTTTCCCGGGTGGGACAAAACAAGGAGATCTTTATCAGCGATTTTGACGGCCATGCCCCCCGTCAGGAAACCAACCATAAAAGCATTACCCTTTCCCCCTGCCTTTCCTGGGATGGAAAGTGGCTGGCATACACATCTTATGTCAATGGTAAGCCCGATATTTTTATCCGAAACCTGAAAACCCGGGCACTTACCACCATTGCCTTTGACGGGATGAACATCACGCCGGACTGGGTGCCGGGAAAACTAGAGCTTGCCGCCACATTGAGTCTGGATGGGGACCAGGAAATTTATCTGCTTTCCGGCAAGGGTGAGATTATAAGCCGCCTGACCCGCAGCTGGGGTATTGATGTGTCGCCTCGGGTATCTCCGGACGGTACAAAGATCGCCTTTGTTTCCCGTCGGGGGGGGACCCCCCAGATTTATGTTAAAACCCTTGCCACTGGTGAGGTGATGCGGGTAACCTTTCAGGGCAAGTACAACACTTCTCCCTCCTGGTCACCTCTGGGAAATCAGCTGGCCTATGTGGGGGTGGTGAAAAATGAAATTGATATCTATGTCACGGAATTCACCGGAGCCGGCGCCCTGCGCCTGACCCGTGAACAGGGTGATAATGAAGATCCGTCATGGTCCCCGGACGGCAGTCTCATTGTATTTTCATCCACCCGGGAAGGTTCTTCAAAAATTTATGTCATGACACCGCGGGGAACTGATGCCCGGAGACTCATTGACCTGCCCGGTGAACAGACTGATCCAGAATGGTCTGCCGGTGAAAGCCTTGATTAATACGATGTCGTGACCAAACCCTGAAGTTTTAATCTGACAATCAACAAGTTAACCGATGAAGGAGGTAGTATGGGAAAAAGGGTGATACGGAATTTGGTGGTGGTGATGATGGTTGCAGGCCTTGCACTGACAATGTCCTGTGCCAAGAAAAATATAGGTGGGGACAACGCGGCCCTCCTGAAGGGCAACACAGCTGAAATCTCCCCAGAGGAGGCAGCACGCAGGGCAGCCCAGGAAAAAGCAAGGCTGATGGAAGAACAACGACTCCAGGAGCAGGCGCTCCAGGAAGATGCCGCCCGGCAACGTAACCTGGAGATGTCCGCCCGGGAACAGTTTGAAAACCAGGATATTCTGTTTGGCTATGACAGTGCCGTGCTTTCCGCCGAGGCCCGTCATCTTCTGAAGATCAAGGCCAACTGGTTGGAAGCCAATCCTGCTCGTAACATTGTGGTTCAGGGTCATTGTGATGAAAGGGGTACCACCGAGTATAACCTGGCCCTGGGAGACCAGAGGGCTTCTGCCGTAAAGGCCTTTCTCATGGATCTTGGCATTTCCGGTGCCAGAATTACCACCATTAGTTATGGTGAGGAAAAACCCCTTGATCCAGGGACTGGTGAAGGGGCCTGGGCCAGGAACAGACGAGCGCATTTTGTGATTTTGTAAAGGAAAGCGTATGATGACCAGGTATATTCTTCAATTCTTTTTGATGGGATGTCTGGCAGTGATGTCAGGATGTGTGTCGGATCAGGATATGGTGATGCTTGAAAACCGGGTGAATTCCCTTGAAATGGATAATGCCCGGCATCTGGAAAAGCAGAAAATCTACGATCAGAAGTTGAACAAAGAGTTTGCGGAAATGGCGGGGCGTCTTGGCACAAATCACCAGATGACACGGGAAAAATATGCTGAGCTCAATGCCTCCCTGGCTCAATTCCGGGATGACATCCTTGCCTTAACCGGGCGTGTGGAAACCCTTGAATTCCTGATTTCCAGGGATGGCGGCAGCTCAACGGCCGCGGCTTCCAATGAATTGAAACGCCTTGACAATGCCATTACCCGTAATTATCAGCGACTTGTGGTCCTGGAAGCCCATCTGGGAATGGAACCCACGGATCTTGCCCCGGCCACTGACACTGGGGCAGCAGAGACCTCCGGGGGGGAGGGGGGGATGTACAATGCCGCAAAGACGCTTCTGGACAACGGAGACAATGAGGGGGCTCGAAAGGAGTTCAATGCTTTTATAAAAGCCTTTCCAAAATCTTCCAATGCCGATAATGCCCAGTTCTGGATTGCTGACAGTTACTACAGGGATAAATGGTATGAAAAAGCCATCCTGGAGTATCAGAAGGTCATTGAAACTTACTCCACCGGAAACAAGGTACCGGCAGCCCTGCTAAAACAGGGCTATGCCTTTGCCAATCTGGGGGAAAAGGGCAATGCCCGTTTGATTTTAAAGGAACTCATCCGGAAATATCCCGGTGCCGGCGAGGCAAAGATTGCGGCAGAAAAACTCGATGCTCTGAAATAAGGCATGATGCCGGTCCCCCATCGGCTTAGCTGTTGTGATGGCTTGTGGATGTTATGATCGCATCTTGGTCGTGGCTATTGGGTGGAGGCCGGCACCATGGAAAGGCGTACATGATAAAGGTAGTGGGAATTGACCCCGGGCTTGCCGGTACCGGCATTGGCATGGTGCAGGGCCAGGGGGCCACCTTGTCCGGTTATGAATTCGGCAGTATAAAAACCACACCGGATCAGGGGCTTGTGGAACGTCTGGAAAGCATTTATGAAAAAACCCTTGCCTATCTGTGTCGTCAGAAGCCCGATCTCGTGGTGATCGAAGATATTTTTTCCCTGGGAAAATATCCGGCTTCGGGCATCACCCTTGGAAAAGTCACCGGGGTGCTGCTGCTGGCCGCAGGCCGTGCCGGTGCCAGGGTGGAAGAGCTCCAGGTGCGGGAGGCCAAAAAACTTGTCACCGGCTCGGGTGCTGCGGATAAATATCAGGTGGAACGATCGGTGCGTAATCTATTGTCCCACGCAGGGGCCATCCGGCCCTTTCATGCATCGGATGCCCTGGCCCTGGCTCTAGCCGGTTTTTTCCGGAAGGCTTCCCGGTTTTGATGCGCCCGGTCTTTGTGATCCATGGCGATTGAAAGAAAAAGGATTTAGAAAAAACAGATGATCGGATACATGGAGGGAACCATTTTACGCATTGCCGAAGAGGGCATTCTCCTGCTGGCCGGGGGCGTGGGCTATGAGATTCTTCTGCCCCTTTTTGTGCTGGAAAAGATGAAAAAACGTTCCCCGGAAGAGACAGTGTCGCTTTTTATCTATTATAATCAGACAGAAAGACAGCCACGACCGGTGCTCATTGGATTTGAATCCGAGGAGGAAAAGGCATTCTTTCAGCTGTTTATTTCCGTGGATGCCATTGGTCCGTTAAAGGCGGTGAAGGCCATGGACCGCTCGGTGTCAGATATTGCCCGGGCCATTGAAGACCGAGATGAAAAGCTTTTGGCTACCCTTAAGGGTATTGGTAGGCGTACGGCCCAGAAGATCATTGCCGCACTTCATGGCAAAGTGGCTCTGTTTGTGGAACAGGGTGCCAGCAAGGCCATGGCTGTGGGTGCCGGAACAACGCCCACCCCGGAAGGAGGTGTTTCTGATCAGGTGGCAGCCCAGGTGGTGGATGTTCTTGTGCAGCAACTGGGGTATGCTGCTCCCATTGCCCGAAAGATGGTCAGCGTTGCCATGGCAGAAAAAACCGGTATCTCAACCCCGGAAGAACTGTTTGACGCAGTGATAAGGAGCGCCTGATCATGACATCGGATGATATTATTGCCTTCAGCTCGTCCCAGGATTCCCTTGTCACCTCGGGAAATCACCCTGTGGACGGGGAGATCGATACCAATGTTCTTCGCCCCCGTCGTTTTGTCGACTATGTGGGGCAGACTGAAACCGTTGAAACCCTTAAGATCGCCATTGCTGCAGCCCGTATCCGGGGAGAATCTCTGGATCATGTGTTGCTCCACGGTCCTCCGGGCCTTGGAAAGACATCCATGTCCCATATTATCGCCACGGAAATGGGGGCCGCCATTACCATAACGTCGGGGCCGGCCCTGGAAAAGGGCGGCGATCTGCTTGGCATGCTCACCAACCTCGGAGATGGGGATTTTTTGTTCATTGATGAAATACATAGAATTCCCAAAACCGTGGAGGAATTTCTTTATCCGGCCATGGAGGATTTTGCCGTTGATTTTGTCTTTGACAAGGGGCTCCATGCCAGAAGTCACCGATACCGCTTAAAGCAGTTCACTCTGGTGGGGGCCACCACCAGGGTGGGGCTTTTGTCTTCTCCTTTGCGGGATCGGTTTGGGCTGTTTCGAAACTTTGATTTTTATGCTCTGGAAGATCTGGTAACCATCGTCCAGCGTTCGGCCACCCTGCTTAATGTGTCCATGGATCCGGATGCCGCTGTGGAGCTTGCCATGCGCTCCAGGGGAACCCCCCGCATTGCCAATCGCCTGCTTAAAAGGGTGAGGGATTATTCCCAGGTGAGAGCCCGGGGTCAGGTGACCCCGGAGACCGTCCGGGCGGCATTGCGGCTTGAAGGTGTGGATAATATGGGCCTTACTCCCCTGGATCGCAATTATCTTAACACCATTATTAAATTTTACCGGGGGGGGCCGGTGGGCATTGAGGCCGTGGCGGCCACCTTGCAGGAGGAAACAGATACCCTGGTGGATGTGGTGGAGCCTTATCTTCTGAAAACCGGGCTTTTGCTGCGTACTTCAGCTGGACGCAAGGCATCGGCAAAGGCCCATGAGCATCTGGGGGTACCCTTTCAGAGGGAGCTGTTCTGACCAAAATAGATCTTGACATTTTTCGGGGAATGGGTTAGTTAGTTCGAATTATTTTATAACAGGAGTGTGAAAAATTGAAAAAATATACATATAGTGCGAAACGATCTGATAATGCAGAAAAATGGTGCGTCATTGATGCCACCGACAAAGTTCTGGGGCGAATTGCCTCGGAGGTGGCCTCCCGGATCAGGGGAAAAAGAAATCCCCTCTATACGCCCCATGCCGATACCGGTGACTGGGTTATTGTTATCAACGCCGATAAAATCCGTCTTACCGGAAATAAGTGGGATCAGAAGGTTTATTATCGTCATTCCGGCTACACCGGTGGTATCAGGGCCACCAGCGCAAAGGAAATGCTGGAAAAAAATCCCGAAAACATCCTTCGAAAGGCAGTGCGGGGAATGCTTCCCAAAAACAGACTGGGGCGCAAACTTAATAGTAAGCTGCATGTATATGCCGGTGAAGAACATCCCCATGCGGCACAGAAACCCGAGATCGTTGAACTATAATTGAAGAAAGATAAGGAACGGGTAGTTATTTATGGAAAATGAAAACGTATATTACGCAACTGGCAAGCGTAAGAGCTCCATTGCCAAAACATGGATGAAGCCGGGAAGCGGCAAGATAACTGTCAACAACAGAAGCGTTGAAGATTATTTTGTTCACAATGATGCCAGGGAAATGCTGGCCTCTCCCCTGGCCATGACACAGAACACCGATGCCTTTGATATTACCATCAAGGTGCTGGGCGGCGGCATCATGGGCCAGGCCGGAGCCGTTCGACACGGCATTACCAGAGCGCTTGTCATCATGGACCCGGATCTGAGGGGCACGCTCAAAAAAGCAGGATATCTTACCCGGGATTCCCGGATCAAAGAGCGTAAAAAATATGGTCAGAAAGGTGCCAGGGCCAATTACCAGTTCTCAAAGAGATAACAGCTGGTTTAAAGGGACTTTCAGGAGCAGGCAGATATTCACTGTCGGCTCCTTTTTTTTTTGCCTATGAAAAAAACATTTCTTTTTTATGACATTGAAACCACCGGCCTGCACAAGGCCTTTGATCAAATTCTCACCTTTGCTGCCATTCGAACGGACCTTGGGTTAAAGGAGCTGGAAAGAGTTTCCGTGGTGGTGCAGTTGCGTTGCGATGTGGTACCCTCCCCCGGGGCCTTTACCACCCACCGTCTCAGCTTGAAATCCCTTGCCAGGGGGGTATGTGAATACCAGGCAGCCCGGCAGATCCATGAACTGGTCAATGCTCCGGGTACCATAAGTCTGGGTTACAACACCCTTGGATTTGACGACGAATTTCTGCGCTTCACCTTTTACCGGAATCTTCTGGACCCCTATACCCATCAGTATGCCAATGGGTGTGGGCGCATGGATATTCTTCCCCTGGCAGTCCTTTATCGTTTGTTTGCCCCCCTTGACATTCACTGGCCCGTCGATGATGACGGGGCGCCGAGCATGAAGCTGGAGTACATCAGCCGGGACAATGCCTTGGTTACCTCCGGCCGTGCCCATGATGCCATGACCGATGTGGAGGCCACCCTGGAGCTGGCCCGCAGGCTCTTTGCCAGACGGGATATGTGGGATTTCTGTCTGAATTTTTTTACCAAACCCGGAGAATCCCGGAACATGGCACGCCTTGAACAGCTTGCAATAGGCGAAACCGGTACTTTTTGTCTTGGCATCATGGTGTCGGTTGCCTTTGGCGGACAGCGTCAGTACATGGCACCGGTGCTTGGCATTGGTGCCTCCCGGGTGTATGGGAATCAAACCCTGTGGCTACGTCTGGATCTCCCAGGTTTTCCCGGCGGTACAAATGAACCTGAATCCCCGGACAAGGTGTTTATCATTCGTAAAAAAAACGGAGAGCCCCCGGTGATTCTCCCCCCCCTGGATCGCTTCCGCAATCGACTGACATCTGAACAGCAGGCCCTTGTAACACAGAATCTTTCCGCCCTTGCCACACATCCCCAATGGTTTTCCCGCTTGATAGAATATCACAGGGATTATGCTTATCCCCTTGTCCCCGATGTGGATGTGGATGCCGGGCTATATCAGGATGGCTTTTTTTCGTCGGGGGAAAAAAGAGAAATGGCCGCTTTTCATCTTGCCGGTGAAGGGCAGCACATGGCCCGGGTGTGCAAGATGAGTCATGCCCGGGTCCGCAGCCTTGCAGCAAGGATAGTGTTTCGAAATTTCCCCCGGGAGATCCCTTCTGAAGGATTATCTCAAACAACGGGTTTCCATGAGGCTGATTACATGGAACGGGTTCGGTGTATGCCCGGGCATGAGCCCATCAAAGGATATCGAAATGAAACACGCTACGGGGTGATTCAGGCAGAGGAAGAGATAAAAAAAATGCTCACCGGAGAACAATCAGGAATCTTTGATGATGAGCAGGTCGCATTGTTGGAGGAGATTAAGCATCATATAAGGGGGATGTGACCAGTTCCTGGCCGGAGATATGGTGCATGTGTGCGGAAAAAGTAAAAAGGAAGGGGCTTGTTGGCGATGCTGGTTAAACGATGATGGGAAAAGCGGCTGTGCCCAGGAGATGCGGGCTCTTTCCTTGAGCACAGCCAGGGAATTGATGGTTATTTTACAGCGTCTTTCAGTGCTTTTCCCGGAATGAATTTGGGAACATTGCGGGCCGGGATATCAATCTCGCTTCCGGTCTGGGGATTTCTTCCCTTCCTGGCCTTTCTTTCCGTGGTTTTGAAGGTGCCAAAGCCCACAAGGGTAACGGTTTCTTTTTCCGCAAGGGCGTCGGTGATGGCGGAAAGTGCACAGTCCACGGCTGTCTGGGCTTCTTTTTTGCTGTTCAGGACTTCAGCTACTTTGTTGATGAGGTCGCCTTTATTCATCTTTTTATTACTCCTTAAATTTTGCAAATTGACACCATAAAACATGGGGGATCAGCAATTTGCGGTCTATGATAACGGGTTACACCGTTGATGCCATGTAAAAAAGACTTGTCTGGGAACGTTATGTGACGTTAGTACCCGGGATGGCAGGACTTAAATTGTCCCGGGTGCTTTGTAAGTACCGTGGTTACTGCCTTTGTGTCAAGTAATTATTGTGAGTCCCGTAAAATATGGCAGGGGAGACAGGATGGTTTCATTGATCCATTTTCCGTCTTGGGGAATCCAGTGTAAAGGTTTTTAGAGAATTGCTCATAATAGCAAACAGCTATTAAATTTGCTTGGCCAGCCTGGGCGTTCAATAGACCCATCCACTGTACCATTCAATGAGTTCCTGTCCCTTGAATATGTAGATAATGGCACCTGCGGACAGATAGGGTCCAAAGGGAATTCTTAAGCGGAAGTCTGTGCGGCGGTTGATGGCCATGGCAAGACCTCCGGCAAGGGTTCCCGCCAGGGACCCTGCAAAGATGGTGAACAAAACCCCCTGCCATCCCGTGGCTGCTCCGATCATGGCCAACAGCTTAATGTCGCCCCCGCCCATTCCCTCCTCCTTGCGGATAAAATGGTAAACCAGCGCCACCACATAAAGACTGCCGCCCCCGGTTAAAATACCGATAAGGGCCTCCTGCCACGGGTGGATTCCGCCAAGGACTGTGGCCAGGGTAAAAACAGGGATACCGGGAAGGGAAAGACTGTCGGGGATGATCTGGAAATCATAATCAATGAAGGATATCACAGCGAGGGTGCAGATGAACAAAAACCACACGGCCCCCTGGACAGTCATGCCGAAATGCCATGCGGTGATCATGGCTGCCGCAGCTGTGAGAGCCTCCACCCCGGGATATCGTATGGAAAAAGGCGCCTGGCAGTGTCTGCAGCGTCCTTTCAGGATCATATAGCTTACAATGGGAACATTGAGATAAAACGGGATGGGGTGGTTGCACACCGGGCATGATGATCCGGGGAACAGGATGGATTTTCCCCGGGGAATACGATAAATGCATACATTAAGAAAGCTTCCCACCAAAGCACCGAATATGCCGGTGATTCCGATGATGATATGTGAAACGATGGTGTATGGGGGCATGGCAGAAAAATCCTTGTTTGAAAGTTCGGGTTTGATCACCACATGGGCCATTTTGGGGAGGGGGCAGGCTTTTGTTATTGGCATGATCAGTGCTTTTGGCCTTTTCACAGGCTGTGGTCAATAACGCCAAAAACAAAAGCCTGACTCCTTTGGCTCAACAATTACGACGAGTGCCCATGCTATGACCAAGCCCGAAAGCTCCTTACTGACTTAGAGAAAATTTACGCCACTGTCAACACTTGTGTGGCATGAAAAAAGTATGCCGATGCCGTTGTAAAGAAAAAAAAATGTTTTATTGTTAAGATCGGATTGATATTCATGTAATAAAAAGGAGTTCAAATGGCGGAAACCGATATGGACGATCTTATTGAAATAATAGAAAAAGAAACAGACATTAGTGAAATACCCACATCCCTTCCCATGATGCCGGTGAGGGATGTGGTGGTGTTCACCGATATGCTGATTCCTTTGTTTGTGGGAAGGGATAAATCCATCAAGGCTGTTGAGGCCGCATCAGACAGTGACCGTTATCTTTTCATGTCTGCCCAGAAAGTATCCGATGATGAAAACCCCGGAAAAGACGATGTCTATCCTCTTGGAACCGTGGGGCGGATACAAAAGATGTTGAAACTGCCAGATGGCCGGATTAAGGCGCTTGTTCAAGGCATTACCAAGGCCCGGGTGGTGAAGTTTGAACAGGAAAAGCCCTGGTTCCAGGTGACGGTGGAGATGGTCAAGGATAAAGAGATTGATACCCTTGACATTGAGCTTGAAGCCTTGATGAGAAATGTCCGGGACAGCAGTGAGAAAATTCTGGCCCTGCGTGGGGAGGTCTCCGGAGATGTGGGGATGCTGTTGGACCAGATTGAATCGCCTGGAAAACTGGCAGACCTGGTGGCCTCCAATTTAAGGTTAAAGGTGGAAGACGCGCAGAAGTTGCTGGAAACCACCGATCCAGCCCGGCGTCTTTTAAAGGTCAATGACCTTCTGGCCCGGGAGGTGGAGCTTTCCGCCGTGCAGGCCAAGATTCAGACCAATGTCAAGGATGAAATTTCCAAAAGCCAGCGGGATTATTATTTAAGAGAGCAGGTCAAGGCCATCCACCGGGAACTGGGTGACAATGATGAGAAGATGGCCGAGGTCAAAGAGTACAGCCAGAAGATCAAAAAAGCCAAGATGCCGGAGAAATGCCATAAAGAGGCATTAAAACAGCTTAAACGCCTGGATCAGATGCATCATGACTCCTCCGAAGCGTCCATTATCCGCACTTACCTTGACTGCATTGTGGAAATGCCCTGGAATAAATCCACCAAGGATTTCCTTGACATTGAAAAGGCGGCCCAGGTGCTGGAAAGGGATCATCATGGCCTGGAAAAGGTAAAGGAACGCATTCTGGAATACCTGAGTGTGAGAAAGCTCAATCCTGCCATGAAGGGGCAGATCATCTGCTTTGCAGGCCCTCCCGGAGTGGGAAAAACCTCCTTGGGTCAGGCCATTGCCAAGGCCATGAAACGCAAGTTTGTCCGTATTTCCCTTGGCGGTATCCGGGACGAGGCAGAAATCAGGGGCCATAGAAGAACCTATATTGGTGCCATGCCCGGCAGAATTCTCCAGGGACTGCGTCAGTGCGGTACCAACAATCCTGTGTTCATGCTAGATGAAATCGACAAGCTGGGTAATGATTTCCGGGGGGACCCCTCCTCTGCACTCTTAGAGGCCCTGGACCCCGAGCAGAACACCGAGTTCAGTGATCATTACCTGAACATGCCCTTTGATCTTTCCAAAGTGCTCTTTGTGCTCACGGCCAACCGCACAGACACCATCCCGTCGGCCCTGCTGGATCGCATGGAGGTGATTCAGATCTCCGGATACACCCGGGAAGAAAAAGCCGTGATAGCAGAGCGGCATCTGTTTCCCCGTCAGTTGCGGGAAAACGGGCTGATTCGACGGTCCATCACCATGACCTCCGGTGCAATGGATACCATTGTTTCCGAGTATACCCTGGAGGCAGGACTCCGGGACCTGGAGCGAAAGCTGGGGACCATCTGCAGAAAAATAGCCAGAAAAATAGCCGAAGGCCAAAAGGGAAAGTTCCAGATAACCAAGGCTGCCCTGCAGAAATACCTGGGGCCGCCGCTTTTCCAGCCGGAGTTGGATCAGGAGGAGAGCCAGGTGGGTCTTGTCACCGGTCTTGCCTGGACCGAAGTGGGGGGAGAACCCCTTTACATTGAAGTATCCCTCTGCCACGGAAAGGGGGAACTCACCGTAACAGGACAGATCGGGGATGTCATGCAGGAATCTGCCCGGGCCGCCTTTACTTGTATAAAATCCAGTATGGATGAGCTGAAGATTGACCGGGAAGAATTTGAAAACAAGGATATTCATATCCATGTGCCGGCAGGGGCCATTCCCAAGGACGGCCCATCGGCGGGGATTGCCATGGCCACAGCGTTGATTTCTGCCTTTACCGGAAAGATTGTTAACAACAAGGTGGCCATGACCGGTGAAATTACTCTGAGGGGCCGGGTTCTTCCCATTGGTGGCCTTAAAGAAAAGGCGTTGGGTGCCCTGAGAGCAGGTATTAAAACCATTGTCATCCCGGAAAAGAACAAGAAAGATCTCCATGATCTTCCGGCCGGGGTGAGGCGGAAAATTAAATTCATTCCGGTGAGGGACCTTTCCCAGGTGCTTGAGGTGGCCTTTGTTGCCGACGGCAATGCATCAAAATAAAAAAGAGGTGGCTTTTCCATGAAAATACTTGCGGTGGATACCACGGAACAGGGGGGGAGCATTGCCCTGGTGGACAATGGCATACCTTTGTGTGACCGGTATGTCGCCGGCCTGAAAAATCATGCAGTGACCCTCATGCCCCTGGTTGAGGATATGCTCAAAAAAGATGTGAGCAAGGGCCTTGATGATCTTGACGGGTTTGTGGTATCCCGGGGCCCAGGCAGTTTCACGGGCCTTCGCATCGGCATCAGCATGGTAAAAGGGCTTGCCCTGGCCACGGGCAAACCCGTGGCAGGTGTTTCCAGCCTGGACGGCATTGCCTGGCAGTTTAGCCATGCCAGCCTGCCCGTATGTGCCATGCTGGATGCCCGGCGGGGGGAGGTATACTGCGCCATGTATCAATTTGAAAACGGTGAATTGATATCAAAGGGTGAAGAGAGAACCCTGGCCCCGGAAGATCTCCCAAGTCTGGCAGGTTCTGCGGCGTTATTTGCGGGATCTGGGGCAATGGTTTATGGCCCATGCATTACTGAGGGGATGGGGAAAGGGGCTTTTTTTGCTCCGGTGTTTCAAAGCCATGTCAGTGCCCTGGCCCTGGCCCATGTTTTTTTTCATGATCCCGGTGTGTGTCTCAGGGATCCCGGGGAACTCATACCGGTGTATCTTCGACGATCAGATGCGGAAATCAATTACAACAAACAGCCTGGTTAGAATTGCCGGGGGATTGTTGACAACCTGTATATCGTCTGGTACTATTTGTTTTTAGCTTTAAGTCCAGCTGGATTTCCCCAGGGAAAAAGGAACAGGAAAATACGGATGAAATCGAATAGATGGCCGGATAAGGCAGGCTTTTTTATCGCTGCTCCCGGCTTTAAATATATTGGCATTGCCGGTGTGATCACCGCCATGGTCCTGTGGCTTGGCGGTTCTGTTTTCGGAGTGATGGCTTTTTTTGTGTTTGCTTTTGTATGCTGGTTTTTCCGGGATCCGGAACGGGAAATACCCACGGAGGTCAACGCGCTTGTGTCTCCGGCCGACGGCAGGGTGGTAAGCATTGAAACTCTCACCGACTCCACCGTTGTTGATGGATCATGTCTGCGGGTTTGCATTTTCATGAATGTTTTTAATGTTCATGTTAACCGGGTTCCCATGGACGGCGTGGTGGAAAAGGCAACCTATTTTCCGGGAAAATTTTTTAATGCATCCCTGGACAAGGCATCTGAACACAATGAGCGCAATGCCCTGGTCATCAAGACCCCGGGGGGAGCCATTTATGGTGTGGTGCAGATCGCAGGACTCATTGCCAGGCGTATTGTATGCCGGGTGCAGCCGGGTCATCGCCTGGAACGTGGTCGTCGATACGGAATGATTTGCTTTGGTTCCCGCCTGGATCTTCATCTGCCGCTGGATACCGATATTGCTGTGACCGTGGGTCAAAAGGTCAGTGCAGGCTCGTCCATTGTGGGCTACCTCAGCCGGGAAGTGACCCCTTGAATACCCTATGAATCATACGCGTTAACTGAGAACCAGCCCTGATTTTTTCTGCCTTACCGTTAAACATCTGTTATGCGGTAAGGCGTTGTTTTTTGATGAAGAAATGGAGATAATAAACCTTGGAGCAAATACCAATTACCGTTGAAGGGTACAAGACCCTGAAAGCAGAACTTGAAAGATTAAAAACCATTGATCGTCCGGAAAATATCAAGGCCATTGAAACGGCCAGGGCCCATGGAGATCTGTCGGAAAACGCCGAGTTTGATGCTGCCAAGGACCGGCAGTCTTTTATTGAAGGCAGAATCGGGGAGCTGGGATACAAGCTTGCCAGTGCCAAGGTGATTGACCCTTCCACCGTGGCCAAGGATTGTGTCCGTTTTGCATCCCGGGTTCTGCTGGAAAATTTGGATTCGGAAGAAATGGTTGAGTATATGCTGGTGGGCCAGGAAGAATCGGATATCAGCCGGGGACGTATTTCCATCAGTTCTCCCCTGGGAAAGGCCCTTATCGGAAGAAAGCCCGGTGATGAAGTCGTGCTCCAGGCGCCTGCTGGGAAAAGAAGTTATGAAATTGTGGAGATTTTATAATAAAGACTTTGCCAGGATCACTTGGCGCAATATAAATTGAAAAAGTAGAGTGCTCTGATGCCAAGTAAATATAGCTGCTTTTTCATGTAAGATACATGGCTGTAACCATCAGCCACAACGACAAATGAGGGCTTGATTATAAGATGGGCCATGCTGGAGAGGGGTCAGGCTTGCGTTATTGGCGCTTTTGTTGAAATTTGTCTTGAAGCACAGGTGGTTGTCAAAAGCATAGATTCTGATAAAAACTCAGGATCTAATACCACATAGCCTGATCCCCATTGGTCCGCTTATTGTGGCCGGTGGCGCATCTTGTGATCAAGACCAAAAATGAAACCCATATGATTCCAGAATATTAGGCTGGGTTTTATATAAAAATAGAAATAACTTCATCAAGTCAGTGGGGAGGTATATCCGTGGCAAGAGTAACCATAGAAGATTGCCTGAAAAATGTGCCCAGTCGGTTCGCACTGGTGCATATGGCGGCAAAACGTGTAAGGCAGGTCAGTGAAGGGGGCGAGTTTCTTATTAAGCCCGCCAGAAATGAAGATGCGGTGATGGCACTGCGGGAGATCGCAGCCGGGCGGGTAATCATTAAAAATTCCGGAAAAAAAGGTAGAGTTTAATCCAGGCATTCACACCCCACATGGACCGTAAGGTCAATCATCTCATGGGAAAGGCGATACATGACTATGGAATGATCCGCCATGGTGACCGACTCATGGTGGCAGTTTCCGGTGGCAAGGACAGCCTGTTCATGCTCAATTCCCTGGAAAGTTTCAGAAAAAGAGCACCCATCTCCTTTGATCTTGTGCCGGTGCATGTGGATCCCGGGTTTGACAAGGGATTTGCCCGGGAGCTTGAAGCTCTGGTCTCAGGTTTTTCCGGAACGATGATTGTGAGATACACCGACCATGGCCTCCGGGCCCATGGCAGCGAAAATCGGGAAAATCCCTGTTTTTTATGTGCACGCCTGAGACGGTCATCCCTTTTTGAGATGGCACAGGAACAGGGGTGTTCCCGGATTGCATTGGGGCACAACAAGGACGATCTCATTGAAACGCTTTTCATCAATATGTTTTTTTCCGGCCGCATGGGTACCATGGTTCCAAGCCAGCCTTTTTTTGATGGAAAGCTCACGGTTGTCCGACCCCTTGCGTATGTTGAAAAAAAGGATATCGTCCGATTGGCAAAACGGCTGATGTTTCCTGAGTTTATTAACCCCTGTCCCAGTGATGGTCAGTCTAAACGCAGTGAGATAAGAAAGATGCTCCAGGAGATCTACCGGGACAATTCTCATATAAAAGGCAATATTTTCAGGGCCATGGGAAATATTGAAGCAGATTATCTGTTAAAGAAGAGTTTATGATTGATATTCAAAAAATGAGGGATTATCGCAATATCCCCATCGACAAGGTCGGCATTAAGGGACTTCGATATCCCATCAAGGTCAGGGATAAAAAAAGCAGCGGGCTGCAATCCACCATTGCCGAAATAAGCATGTATGTGGATCTTCCCCACCAGTGCAAGGGAACCCACATGAGCCGGTTTGTTCAGATGCTTCATGCCTTCCGTTCCCAGGTATCCCTGGAGTCCATCATGACCATTCTGGAGACCATGAAGACCACCCTTGAAGCCACTTCCTCCCACATTGAAATCACTTTTCCCTATTTCATTGAAAAGCAGTCACCTGTGACGGGCTCCAAAGGATTGATGGACTATACCTGTTCCATCATCGGTTCCTCCCATCCCAATGAAAACAGGGATATGATCTTAAAGGTGGCGGTTCCCATCACTTCAGTGTGTCCCTGTTCCAAGGAAATAAGCGATTTCGGTGCCCACAACCAGAGAGGAGAGGTTTGTGTAAGTACCCGGTTTAAGCGCTTTGTGTGGATTGAAGAAATCATTGAACTGGTGGAACAGGCGGCCTCCTGTGAGGTGTATTCAGTCCTGAAAAGAGAGGATGAAAAGCACGTAACCGAATTTGCCTACAATAACCCTAAATTTGTTGAAGATGTGGTACGGGATGTGGGCAAAGTGCTATTGGAAGATGATAACATTACCTGGTTTTCCGTCAGTGCGGAAAATTTTGAGTCCATCCATAATCACAGTGCCTATGCCTTTATTGAACATGGGGATCCCGGATATCACGGGGTTCTTTCCAGCCCCCTGTAAAGGCGGGGCGGGTATTTTTTGATTTCTCGTTGAATCCGGACAGATGAGAGTCTGGATCAATACATGTCGATGGCTTGCTCATAACATGGTTCAAACGTCACATTTTCCTGGCCGCTGTTGTCAGCTTTGTGTTATTGGCGTTATCAATTTCAATTTATGGGACGTGTTCACAACATGAGTCACGGGCCAACGGGGTCAGGCCATGTGGTATTAGATCCTGAGTTTTTATCAGGCTCTATGTTTTTGACAAGTGCCTGTGCATAAAGAAGATTTTAAGCAAAAGCGTCAATAACGCAAGCCTGATCCCCACCAAGGGTGGCCCATATTGTGACCAAACCCAATGTATGCATATTAAGCTCCCCAACGATAATGCAAACAAGGCAAGCCTGAGCCCCTTGGCCCGCCAAGGATGACGAGTGGCCTAAGTGATGGCCAAAAGCCCTATCTTCGGGTAGTTATTCAGACTGTTATATTGCGTCTAAAGACGTCCATCCCACTCGGCGACCTTTGCCTGCAGCTTTTTCTTGATGTCATCATAGCTCCTTTTTTCCTGGTTCACCATGATGACAAATGGGTAAAGACCGTCCCCCCGACCCTTGAAATATCCGCACAGGGTACGCACCCCCTTTAAGGTGCCTGTTTTGTAATATGTGCCCTGGCTGTATCGCATTACATCGTGGTGGGGCTTAAATGCCTGCAGTATTTTAAGCATGGACCGGGGGGAAATCCGGTTATGCCGTGAAATGCCCGAGCCCTCTTCCATCAAAAAATGGTCAATACCATGGCTGGCGGCATGTGCCATGACCACCTTGACTGCCTTGCTAAGATTTGCCGGAGCCCCTTTTTTTATCAGTCCAAGAGTCAGAAAAAGTTGATTGGCCATGAAGTTGTTGGAGTAATAAAGCAGTTGTGATACCACCTGTTCCAGGTCATGGGGCGAAATCCAGGTGAAAATCAATTCGTCTCTGGTCGCCACCTTCCCGGATGTCACCGTCTGTCCTGTGTGAATGCCTTCCCTTTCCAGAAAATATGCAATTAAATGTCCGGTATACCGGGCCTCTGTGCCCAGGGGCAGTGGGATCCGACCCTGTGTCATCTTGCCAGCCCTTTTGTCAAGGATATCCCGGGCAAAGTCCGTCAGGGGGGTTTCCGGCTCTGCGCTGACCCATATTCCGTTGGGATTTTGAATGTCTTGTGGGGATTTTCTGCATTTTTTTTGGGGGATTTTCCTGTTTTTTTCTTCGCTGTTCCAGGTTTTAAAAGATATTGTGTTGAAATTCGTACAAAGCGCACCCACAGTTGCATCATAGGGATTAAGGGTTTTGGTGGTTCCGGGAATAATGATGTCCTTTTCAAAGGCGGAGGCATCCACTACCAGACCATGGAGTCTAAAGATCTTTTTTGCCTTGAGGATCTTTCCCAGATCTTTGGCCATGTTCTGGATTTCCCGGGAGGTCAACATGGGATCGCCCCATCCTTTGATTTTGAGATTTCCATCATTGTCCAGGAAGAAATCCGTTTTAAAATGAAAGCCGGGTCCCAGAAGATCCAGGGCCGTCAACGATGTGAGTACCTTCAGCGTTGATGCTGGAATAAAGGCAAGGTCTGCATTGTCTTCGTAAATGACATGTCCTGCGGGATCGGCCAGAAGAATTCCCACAGGGGATGGGATTGTTTCCCTGGCCATAGCCGGTTGTTCCAGGCACAGGCTGCAGATACAGACGTAGATCAGAAGGCATAATTTCTCCTGTATCTTCGGGTGAAAAGAGCGGTATTTAGTCATGAATGTCTTGAATAAAAGCATAATGTATATTAAACATGAATCAAGCTTAAAATCAAACCCCTGACTCAGTGCTTCGATTTTTTTGGGGTGTGTGTGCTCAGGTTCTGACTGGGCTTTAATTTGCCAACCCCAATGCTGCGTTGAATGAAAAGGAGAATTTATGATTGTACCAGTCATCCTTGCCGGTGGTTCCGGAACCCGACTGTGGCCCCTGTCCCGGGGGTTGTTTCCCAAACAGCTCATTAACCTCATTGATGAATATTCAATGCTTCAAAACACCCTGTTACGGACCATCGGCATGCCGGAGGTGGCCCCCCCGGTGGTGATATGTAACGAAGACCATCGCTTCATGGCTGCAGAACAGATGAGACGGGTGAAGTGTAAGGGAACCATTCTTCTGGAACCGGTTGGCAGGAATACGGCCCCGGCCATTGCGGCGGCGGCCCTTCATGTGGCCCAACGATATCCCCGGGCCACCCTGCTCATATTACCTGCGGATCATGTAATGGAAAATATTGACGCCTTCCATGGAGCCGTGGCAGCCGGCAAGGCCCTGGCCGATGCCGGGGAACTTGTCACCTTCGGTATTGTGCCCACCGGGCCTGAAACCGGATATGGATATATCAAAAAAGGCGGGTCATTGTCCACAAGACAGGGCGATAAATCCGCCGGGTTTACCCTGGATCGCTTTGTGGAAAAACCGGATCTGGAAACAGCCACTGCCTATGTGGACTCGGGTAATTATCTCTGGAATTCGGGTATGTTCATGTTCCGGGCCGACACTGTGGTGGAACAATTATCCCTTCACGCTCCGGATATGGTCACCGCCTGCCGGGTGGCCCTTGAAAAAGGCGGTGAAGATCTTGATTTTTTCAGGTTGGACAAGGAAGCCTTTGAAACATCCCCATCGGATTCCATTGACTATGCCGTCATGGAAAAGACGGACCACGGCGTGGTGATCCCCCTTGATGCCGGCTGGAACGATGTTGGTTCCTGGGATGCCCTTTGGCAGACTGGGGACCGGGATCAGCATCAGAACGTGCTCAAAGGAGATGTGCTGATCAATGATGTGAAAAACTGTTATCTCAACGCAGAAAGCCGTCTTATAGCAGCCGTGGGCCTTGAAGATCATGTGGTGGTGGAGACCAAGGATGCGGTGCTGGTGGCCCCTCGGAATCGGGTCCAGGAAGTGAAAAAACTGGTGGAAGCCCTGAAACGTCAGGGGCGGTCCGAGGTGACCACCCACCGGGAGGTTTTCCGACCCTGGGGTTCCTACGAGACCATTGATCTGGGCACCCGGTTCCAGGTAAAACGCATCACGGTGAAACCAGGGGCCAAGCTGTCTTTACAGAAACATTTTCACCGGGCCGAACACTGGACGGTGGTATCCGGCACCGCCATTATTACCAAGGGAGAAGAAGAAATTCTGCTCCGGGAAAACGAGTCCGTATATATCCCGCTTGGGTATGTTCACCGCATGGAAAATCCCGGTCGAATTCCCCTGGAGCTCATTGAGGTGCAGTCCGGCAGCTATCTCGGCGAGGATGATATCGTGCGGTTTGACGATATCTATGGCCGGGAAAAGAAAAGGGGGTAAGGCATGTCCCAGTTTCCAGGCTCATTGAAGGGACGTCTGATCATGGCCATGCCGGGCCTGCCGGATCCCAATTTTTCCCAGAGCGTCACCTGTATCTGTGAACACAATGCTTCCGGAGCCCTGGGGTTTATTATTAACCGGGTGCACCCGCTTCTCACCATACGAGAGCTTTTCTCCGACCTGAAAATGCCCCTTGTGGATGATATGGATAAGATGCCCATTTACCTTGGCGGTCCCGTGCAGCCGGGGGCGGTATTTGTGCTGCATGGTGCGCCCTTTGACTGGGAAGGATGCATACCGGTGACCCGGGACATCGGTTTAAGTAATACCAGAGATATCCTCATGGCCATGGGACAGGGCCGGGGGCCTGAACAGGCCATGATTGTTCTGGGGTGTGCGGGTTGGGCACCCATGCAGCTGGATGCGGAAATAATGGAAAATTCCTGGCTGGTGGGAACCTTGTCCTTGGATATTTTATTTAAAACCAGGGTGGAAGCCCGCTGGGAACAGGCCATGATGCACATGGACATGGATTGGGGCGCGTGAACAGGGTATATGAAACAGATCCGGGACCAGAAAAAATCATGACATCTTCCCGGGAAAGCACAAAGGACCATTCTGCCCATGGGGCAATTGTGGATGAGATTATCCACATGGCTGACAATTTGTCGGCACTTTTTGAGCACATGAAAATCATACCCGGCATGTACGACCAACGGGTCGCCTTCCAGCACGGAATCTGTACCCGGGTGCCCCATCAGATCAACTCCGGTCTTGTTCGCATTGCAGTGGTGGGGGCTATAAAATCCGGGAAAAGCACCTGTGTCAATGCCCTTGTGGGCGCGGAGATTTTAAAGAGAGGGGCCGGGGTCATCACCTCCATGGTTACCCGGATACGTCCGGGAACCACCCCCGTGGCCCGGGTGTTTATGAAATCCTGGGATGAGATTAACGAGGCTTTGAGGAGGTCACTGGTTTTGTTTCCGAGGCATCTGATTCCCGTTGAGGGGGTGAGCCCGGAATCCTTTGACCTGAGAAGAAAAAAAGATCGTCAGTTTCTCCGGGCCGTGTCCGTGCAGTTAGGGGGGGGGCAGGGGCTTACTCCCCGGGGGCTGCAGCCTGAATTTGTGCGCATTCGCCAGGCCCTGGATGCCTATGATCGGGTCCGCCATCTGGTGCAGGCCGATCCTGTGACCCTCACCTTTGACGGCGATGATTTTAATGGCCATCACCTGTTCACCGGTGACGGTGCAGCCGCTTTTTTTGCCGATGATGTGCTGCTGGAAACACCCGGCGCTTCCCTGGCCCAGGGAGTGGAACTTGCGGACTGCCAAGGCAGTGATTCCACAGATCCCTGTCATTTGGCCCAGATCCAGGATTATCTGGTTACTGCCAATTTGATCATCTATGTCATCAGCAGTCGCATGGGCTTGCGGGAAGCGGATTTGGTGTTTCTGCACATGATCCAGGAAATGGGGTTGATGGATAACATGATCTTTGTGCTCAATGTGGATCTTGGGGAGCATGGATGTCTGGAGGATCTTAAGGCCCTGGAAAACCAGGTAAAAAATGAGCTGGTATGTGTGCATCCCCAGCCCCGTGTTTATACTATTTCCTGTCTTCATACCCTTTATTGTGCCCTTGGAAATCGCCTTTTACCGGTGGACAGGGAACGTATTCATCTCTGGGAGCAGGTGCCGGGGCTCATGACCCATACCCGGGGGGAGGAAACGCTTTTTTTGACCCATCTGAAACAGAAAATCCAACAAGATCGTTTCTCCCTGATGGTGGAAAACAATATCCAGCGTATGGGGGTTGCCTGTGCCTTTGCGGGAGGTCGGATTCAGATGTTTTTTGATCTATTATCCCGGGATCAGGAGCGGGCCGACCATGCAATGAGGGAACTTAAACGTATGAAAGGGCAGGGGGAAAGCTTAAGAGGTATGGTCCGGAAAACCACCCTGGCCGCAGCAGAAACTCTGGAGACGGAAATCCGTGCCCGGATTCATCGTTTTTTTCATCCACGGAAAGGCGATCCCGGTCGGGGTATCAGATCTTTTATCCAGACCCACCCCATGGACACCGGTAACCGGGATGATGTGCTGGCGGCATCGGGATTCAATCAGGCACTCTACGGCATGTTCCAGGGGTTTCGCACGGATTTGGATTTTTACATGACCCGTCGTTTCAATCCCCTAGTCACGGCCTTTATCAGGGAACAGGAAACATACATGACTGCCCATTTCATGTTTTTGTATGATACCTGTCACATGGATACCCGGACACTTTTAGCAGAACTCACCGCCGGGGACAATGGCCAGGGTGGGGAGGATTGCCCCGAGATATTGCCGAAAAAACAGATGTCACCGGTGGACATTCCCGCCGTAAAGGGGATTCTTGGGCTGGAGCCCCCCCGGGCAAAACTGGCCACGGCCTACAGTGCCCGGATACGCATGGATGCCATGGCCGGTCTGGGTTTGCACTCCCTTGTGGCCATTGTGTCCAGACTTCTGAATAAACCCTTTGCATCTCCTTTTTCCACCGCCTTTGCCAATGGGGCGCGCCGGATTCGAAAGGAGGCTCTGCGCTGCATGACACTTCATTTAAAGAGCTGCAGGGATGCCCTGGAAAGGGACTATTTTTTAAAATTAATCCATGCCGTGTCCCGGGATTTCCAGGAAAAAATGATGGCGGAGTTTGAAGGCGGGTACCTTGAAATGTCCAAGATTGAGGCCCTGGTGACAGCGGATTACACAGAAAAACACCAGCGTCGTCAAGGTCTGGAAGTCATGCTTCAAGATCACCTGCGGATCAGTAGTGCCATGGATGATTTGCATATCCATTATCCCCATTGAGGAGGTTCGTGGGTACTGGGTATTGACTTATTGGATGCTGGGGCGCTTGTGGATTCTGATCAGGCCCTGGTTTTTTGTGGATGGTGATTTTGTCATGACGGGAATTCATGGTATCATGATGTCATGAAGCCCCGGGATGTATCCAAATAAAATGGTCTAAGGAGGTTCCAATGAACATGAAACGTATTCTCTGCTGTGTGGATTTTTCTTCCAATGCCGACAGGGCCTTTGAAACGGCATTGGACCTTACCCAGAAGTATGACGCACAACTTCATTTGCTCCATGTGCTTCCCCCGGTGATAAGCCCCTTGATCACCGACATTGATCTGGTGGTACCGGCGGAATCTTCCACGGTTCTAGTGGAAAAGCTGGCCGATCAGATGATTCACACCTATGGGCAGCGCATTCCGTCGTCAACGGATCATGTGCTCCGGGTTCGGGAGGGCCATGTGTCATCAGAGATACTTCATTATCTTGAATCGGAGAAAATTGATCTGATCATTTTGGGGGCCTACGGGCTTTCGGGTATGGAGCTTGTACTTTTCGGCAGTGTGGCCAAACGCATTGCCCACAAGGCCACCTGCTCGGTGATGATCGTGCGTGATGCGGATACGGCATAACTGTGATGCCATGGGAAGCAGACAACCATGATACGAAAAATTATTTCCGGTGGCCAGACCGGGGCAGATCGTGCGGCCCTGGACACAGCCATCAAATTTAACATGGAGTATGGCGGATGGGTTCCGGCGGGCAGAAAAGCTGAGGACGGGGTGATTCCTCCGGTGTATCACATGGATGAGATGCCAACGGATGACCATGCCCTGCGCACGGAACAAAACATCCGGGATTCCCAGGCCACCGTCATTATTTCAAGGGGGCCCCTTGAAGGCGGATCTCTTCTCACCCGGGAACTGGCCCTGACCCTTAGGAAACCCATTTGTCACATTGATCTTGATGACATGGATGAATTCCAGGCGGCAATGATACTCCAGGCGTTTTTCAGGAGCCATCCCGTTAAGGTTGTTAATGTGGCTGGCCCCCGGGCCAGTCGGGACCCGGGGATTTACTGGTCGGTGAAGGGTATACTGGAGACCCTTATTTTTATGGAAATGATGGAGGAGACCCCAGAATCCATTCCCACCGAAGATACCCTTTTAATGGAGCGCCGTCCCCAGGCACGGTGCGCCACCGTGGAAGAGGCTGTGGCGTTCATTGCCCAGGATTTGAATCTGCGCACCCGGTGCATGGTGGCGGCTATGAATCGCCGGACCATTGCCACATGTTATTTTGCCATGGCCGATGCCATCAAGGTAAAGATGGGGCTGGACAGTGGTAATGATGAGCTTCTTGCCCATTGCGCCCAAAAGGCAGGGATAAAAAAATTGACCCCGGAGGATGCCGCCATGGTGATTTTAAAGGCCCTGAAAGCTCATCTGGAAGTGGATCATGTGTTGCGGGTGGTTACATGATTCCCATCCGTGATACCACCTTGTCCCGCACCGTGCCCGTGGCCACCTGGACCATCATGGGCATCAATGCCCTTGTTTTTTTTGCCCAATTCCAGATGGGGCCGGAGGCCCAGGAGCGCTTTATCTTTGTTTATGGCCTGGTGCCGGCAAAGTTCACCGTTCCAGAAATTTCTGCCTGGTTTTCCATTTCCCATAAGCTTTTTTCCTTTTTCTCTTACATGTTTCTCCATGGCGGATTTTGGCATTTTGTGGGCAATATGTGGTTTCTTTATCTCTTTGGAGATAATGTTGAGGACCATTTGGGAGCCCCTGCCTACATCGGGTTTTACATTGCCGGCGGCATTGCCTCGGCCCTGTGTCATTTTTTGCTTAACCCCATGTCACCTGTGCCCACCATTGGTGCCAGCGGTGCCATTGCCGCGGTGATGGGAGCTTATTTTATCCTGTATCCCCGGGCCAGGATTCTAACCCTGATTCCCATCATCATCATCCCGTGGTTTGTGGAAATTCCGGCTTTTCTGTTCCTGGGATTCTGGTTTGTCATGCAGTTTTTCAATGCCGCCGGTAGCAGCGGCGGTGCCGGTATTGCCTGGTGGGCCCATGTGGGGGGATTTGTGGCCGGGGTGCTCATGATTCGATGGATACCAGGGAGGGGTGCCGCCGGCTCTGATACACAACACAGGGTGCCCCGGATGATGCAGCGCACCACATCGCCCAAACTCCAGGTGATTCATGCCTATCCCATCCCCGGTACCCTGGACCTTGCGGGTACCCTGGAGATCACCACTGTGGAGGCCCTGGCCGGTGCCAGGAAAATTGTCAATATCCCCTGGGGATTTTACAAAAGAATTTACCGGGTCACCGTTCCTGCCGGGGTAAAGTCCGGTGCCCGGCTGCGCCTGGTCGGCATGGGACAGACGTCCGGACCCCATGCCCGGGGGGACATGTATCTTAAGATTGAGATCCGTCATGGGTTTTAAATCAATATTCAAATGGTTTTTTCTCACCTGTGCAGGGTTTTTTATTCTGGCCCTGGTGGTGCTGCCCCTTGTACTGACTCCGCTTACCCAGTGGGGGATTGACAGGCTCATCGCCTCCCGTCCGGGACCGAGTGCCCTGAAAGTCAGTGTCCGGCACATGGGTTTTAGCGGTGTCACCATGGGTCCCATCCGTATTGGCAGCCATGCACTGGCCGATGCGGTGACACTGGATTATCCCCTGTCAGGCCTCCTACAGGGGCGGCCAGGTCCTGTGTGTATCTCCGGGCTTAATGTTAAAAGTATCCTGACAGAGCAGGGCATCCGCTTCCCCGATGTGGAGCTGCTGTTTCCCCGGGACCAGATCCTCCCACCGCCTTCTGTGCAAGGAGGGGAAGGCTTACCCCTCCAGGAGCTGCTGCGCCATTTCCCCTCCCGGGTGGATATAAATCATTCGCGTTTTGCCATGTCATTTAAGGGCAGAAACATTGATATTCCCTTTGATCTGTCTGTGGATGTACCTCCGGAAAAAAAAGATATTTCCCTGGAATTTTATCTGTCTTTACTGGGTCAGACCGTCCATGGCGGAGGGGTATTTAATGCAGCGGGTGGTGTGAAACACCTTGCGATGGCTGCCAGGAACATGGATTTCAGTGCCTTCAACGATCTGTTGCATGCATGGCTTCCCGGGGTGAATCTCGGGGAAAAAGGCGATGTAACCATAACTGGCAAGGGCCCGGGGACGGTTGAGATACGTGTATCCCGTATACGTATTGATGGGCCTTTACCCCTTCGCCTGGGCGAGCTTGTGCTGACGCTGAACCATGGTGGAAAAATGCTTCCCAGGGAAAACCTTTTCCCCATGCACGGGCGATTTTCCTTTCAATTGAATAGAGATCCCATACCACCCCTTTTAGTGGGCGGTGAATTGATGATGGACCGGGAAGGAAACTGGCAGCTCACTGTCATGGACCGCCACCCGGACCATGCAGAACAGTTTTTTCGATACAGAGACATGGAGATCCTTCTGGGCCGGGGGCTTGGATTTCAGATCACTGCCAAGGGCAAATCCCGGGCAGGGCAGATCCAGGTGCACATGGCTGCCCGGGACCTTTTATTTCAGAATATTCCCTTGCCGTTGAGCCTGTCCCGGCTGCTTGTCAACGGTACCGGTCGGTTTGATTTTTCAACCGGGGGCGCCGGGCTTGCCATGAACCTGAAGACAACCCTGGGAGGTCTGAAAGGATCAGGCCCTGAACTGCAGGTGATTTTCCCTGGAGTAAACCTTGGACTTGCCCTTCGTGTGGATAGCCGCGGAGAGCCGAGCATCACCGGTGCCGTAAAGGCGGAAAACGGCAGTTTTGCCCGGTTGGGAACAGCCACTCTGAAGGTATCGGGGATTCATTTGAACTTTCCCTTTTCCTGGCCCCTTAAAACGGCGGTCTCCCTGGGTGCTTTCAGCGGAAAAGATATCTCCTTTAACGGGCATTCCCTGGCTTCCATGGGGGGGGAGATTGCTCAGACCACCCGGGGGATCGGGGTGTCCGGCATGCTAACCTTTCCCTTTTTTGCGCCTGCTGCGCCCCCGGGAGAAACGGTCGGTTCTGTGGCCGTTAATTTTCCCCATGTGAGTTTTACCCTGAACCTGCCCCTTTTATTCCCGTTGTCATCGGCCATGGAGCTGGCATGGGAGATGCCCGGGTTTTCCATCACCCATGGTATGGTCCATAAAACCGGGCTTATGGCCCCGGATACGGGCCTGCCCTTATTTAATGCCACCCTGGCAGCCCGGGGAAAGATGGTGCTGGGAGGGGAAACGCAACACAATCGATTGCAGGTGGATGTAAGCCATGGCAACCTTGCCACAGCGGACAATGCCCTTGAAGTAAACGGTATCAATGCAAGTCTTGTACTTGATGGTCTACCCCTTGTCAGAAGTGCTCCGGGTATGGTGGTGACCATGGATTCCCTGCGGTTTAATAAGATGTTGCTAACGGATGCCCACATTCGGTATACCATTGAATCCCAGACGGATTTTCTTTTGGAAAAAGTGTCTTTTAACTGGTGCGGTGGGGAGGTGACCACGGGGGCCACACGGTTTTCCTCCGGCGTTGATGCCTATCACATGCGTTTATTCTGTCATCGGTTGCGCTTTGCCGATCTTCTGCAGCAGGTTGGATCATTTAAAGCCGTGGGGGAGGGCAGCCTTAATGGTCAGATTCCTGTTTCCTGGGTTAAGGGAGACCTTTCCTTTGACAATGGTTTTCTTTACTCCACCCCGGGTCTGGGGGGGACCATACAGGTGTCCAACACCGAGGTCCTCACCGCTGGCATTCCCGTTAATACCCCCCAGTTTGGTCAGATGGACCTGGCCCGGGAGGCATTGAAAAACTACACCTACAAGTGGGCCCGGGTGGGCTTTAATACCCGGGGAGAGGATCTCATGGTGAAACTGGAATTTGACGGCAGCCCTGAGAACATTCTGCCCTTTGAATATAAAAAGAACATGGGGGGATTTGTCCGGGTGGATGCGGCAAGTCCTGGATCACGGTTCCAGGGAATTAAGCTGGATGTAAACCTGAATCTGCCCTTTAACCGGGTGATGAAGCTTGGTAATCGATTAAATAATCTGTTTCATTAACAAAGGAGGTGCGAAACGTGTTTCGAGTTGTTTTTACGCTATTAATGTTGTGTTGTTATACGCTGTCTCCGGTGTATGGGGCAGATGCGCCCGCTGATCAGAACAATATTGTTGTGTCCGCTGATGAGAAAAGGGCTGATCGCTCCAAAGAGATGCTCACATCCATCATTGAATTGAAAAAAACCCTGGCTGATCGCATCAAGGATAAAAAGAAACAGCTGTCAGACAGCACTTCGGATATGGAAAAGGAAAACCTTAAACAGGAACTGGCCACCCTGGACCGGCAGCTGGACGATGCGGTGGCAGATTTTGAACGTATTGCAACGGGTATTGACATTGATCTGTTCACCGAAAAAAAGGAAGAGACCTTTAACTGGCAAAATGAGCTGCTTTCCCTGGTGGAACCGGGTATCAAAGAGCTGAAGCATTTTACCTTGAAGGCCCGCCAGAAGGCTAAGTTAAAGGAAGATATCCAGACATATGAACGACTGCTGCCCGTTGCCGGGGATGCCCTTAAAAATATTGATGCACAGCTGGCGGAAACAACAGATAAAGGCGTAAAAACAGAACTTAAAGCCCTCCAGCCTGAATGGCAGGGTATTGTGGAGCAGCTGGACAATCGGTTGAAGGTGGCAAGGCTTCAGTTGGACACCATGAAACAGGAAGAGCAATCCCTTATGGAAATGTCTCGTACTTCTGTGCGGGATTTTTTTAAGACCCGGGGACTTTACCTTACGCTGGCCGCAGGGGCCTGTGTCATGGTCCTGCTGCTGCTGCGTCTGTTTTATCGGGTCACCATTAGAACGGTGCCGGGTTTTAAATCCGGGTACCGGCCTTTTTATGCCCGGCTGGTGGATCTTCTGTTCAAGGTTATGGCGGTGCTGTTCAGCCTGATGGCCCTGATTCTGGTGTTCTACCTGGCTGAGGATTGGGTACTTCTCAGTCTTACCATTATTATTCTGCTTGGCCTTGGCTGGGGGGTTAAAAGTACCCTGCCGGGCATGTGGCATCAGAGTCGACTGATGCTCAACATCGGGGCTGTGCGGGAGGGGGAACGCATGGTGCTGGACGGAGTGCCCTGGCTGGTAAAGCGCATCAATGTATTCAGTGAGATTGAAAATCCGGACATGGGCATCAAGCTGCGGGTGCCCATTGAATTTCTTATGGGAAAAACGTCCCGTTCTTTCAAGCCCGAAGAATCCTGGTTTCCCTGTCGTAAGGGGGACTGGGTGATTTTGGGAGACGGTACCCGGGGAAAGGTGACAAGCCTTTCCCACGAAATGGTGGAACTGGTACAGCGGGGGGGCTCCCATAAAATATATCAGACCGGAGATTTTCTGGGCCAGAATCCCCTTAATATTTCCCTTAATTTCAGACTTAAAGTGATGTTCGGCATCGGGTATGAGCACCAGAAAGAGGCAACTTCCACCATTCTGGAGGTGACCCGGACCTATCTTTCCGAGGCCCTTGTAAAAGAGGGTTATGATGCTCATCTTGTAAATCTTAATGTGGAATTCTGCCAGGCCGGTGCATCCTCCCTGGATTTTGTGGTCATCGCCGATTTTGACGGTGAGGCAGCCCCCCTGTATAATCGTTTAAATCGGGCCATCCAGCGCTGGTGTGTGGATGTGTGCACCATAAATGGCTGGAATATACCCTTTCCCCAGGTAACGGTTCACAGAGCTTAGATTTTTATATAACGGGCTGATCGCCTTTGGGTCCGAATGGGCCGGACCGGGTGACCGTTGGGGGCTCTGCTGTCGGTACTTAGAGATAGCCTTTTCATAAAACATACATGGCCGTAACCACCTGCCACAACGAAAATTTAAACTTTTATCATTGCAGTATGTTGGACTGAGTTTCATATAAAAAAAAGGAGACGTGATTCATGAGATGCAGAATGTTTATACCGGGCATCATGCTTTTGGGTCTGGCTGGGGCCCTGACCCCGGGATGCAGTACCCAGCATGAGGTGACCATGGCCCCGGTGGAGGTCAAGCCCATTCATATCACCATTGATGTCAATGTCAAGGTGGACCGGGCCCTGGATAATTTTTTTGATGATATTGATGCGGCAGAGCAGAAGATAAAAAAATAATGTCCGTGAACGATTCTGGACAATAAAAAAATAAAGGCGCATGTTGGATTCCAGGGGCTTACCTGGGATGAAACCCATGTCCTTTTTCTGGTATATTACAGGAGGAAAAAATGGATAAGAAAAAAATGTTTCGCATGGGATTTCTGCTGGCCTGTTTTCTTGTGTTTCTCACGTCGGGTGCATCTGCCGATGATGTAAAAACACGCATGAAAAACAGACTTCCGGAGATTGTAAAATTAAAGGCCCAGGGCCTTGTGGGGGAAACCGCAAAGGGGTACCTTGCCCATGTTACTTCATCGACAGCGGGACGCGATATTGTTGACGCAGAAAATGCAGACCGCAAGTCCGTGTATGCCCTCATTGCAGGTCAGCAGGGAGTCAGCATTGAAAAGGTTGAAACGCTGAGGGCCAGACAGATTGTAGACAATGCCAATGCCGGGGAATTTCTGCAGAAAGCAGATGGTACCTGGTATCGGAAATAAAAAAAGAATTGACATCCCGGATATCCGGGTATACTTACACAGATAAAACCTGAAGGGCAGAAGCCCTGTAATGGATAAAGGGTAGAAGCCCTGTGAGTATTTTTATGTGAAAAAATGGCTACTTGGTTAACGGGAATCCAATTTTTACATGGTATCTATTAAATCGTTTTTCGTTGTTTGTTTAGGCAGGGATCTTAGCCATGATCGTCATAAAAAATACCGGTGGAAACTAAAATCATCGGTCAATTTTCTTCGGAGTTAATCCGGGGATGATATAATGAAATGAAACCACGAAGGTTCTTTGCGATCTCTTGTCTTGATGAGAGTTCCAGGGGGGCCTTGGTGGTTTTTTTGTTTTGGTCAACCAAATTTTGTGACAAAACCCATTTGTTATTATAAACACTGAAATATCAACTTTAAGGAGAGAGAAACATGAATCATCGTTTAATAAAATCCATCTGTGTTGCGGCATTCCTTGTTTTTTCACTGGCCTCTTTTGCCTCAGCTCATTTTGGCATGGTCATCCCGTCGGACAGCATGGTGATGCAGGATGATGACAGAACCCTGAACCTGATGCTCTCCTTTTCCCATCCCTTTGAAGGGCAGGGCATGGAACTTGGGAAACCCGCTTCTTTTTTCATGGTAAAAGAAGGCAAAAAGACCGATCTTCTGGATTCCCTTGCCAATGCCAGTGTTATGGGTCATGCTGCCTGGACCACGCGCTTTCCGGTGAAAAGACCCGGGGCGTATATTTTCTGCATGGAACCGGTACCCTACTGGGAACCTGCCGAGGATTGTTTTATTGTCCATTATACCAAAACAGTGGTTGCCGCCTATGGTCAGGAAGAGGGATGGGACAGCGAGGCTGGTCTGAAAACCGAGATTGTCCCCCTGTCCAAACCCTATGGCCTTTATGCCGGTAATATTTTCCAGGGCATTGTAAAAGTGGATGGTAAAGCCCTCCCCTGGGCCGAGGTGGAGGTGGAGTACTATAACGAGAACAAGAAGGCGGTGGCACCCACGGATTATATGGTGACCCAGACCCTCCACGCCGATGGCAACGGTGTGTTCAGTTATGCGCCTCCGGTTGCCGGGTGGTGGGGGTTTGCAGGGTTGAGCACCTCTGATCAGAAGATGGTCCATGACGGCATTGAAAAAGATATTGAACTGGGTGCAGTTATCTGGGTACAGTTTCTGCCATGGCAGGCAGGAGAATAAACGACCTGCGTGACAACATCGGTCTGCCATCATGATATTGGTGGGTCAGCATGAAAAAATCAGACCCGAGAGATTCATTTCGGCACAGTTGGTGGACCGAAAAATTTTCACGGCTGGGATTCAAGTAAATACAGGCAGCTAAAAAGGAAGAAAGATGCACATTTCAGAAGGTGTTTTGTCCGGCCAGGTCATGGCGGCGGGGGGGGTGCTGGCCTTTGCTGGAACGGCAGTGGGCCTGAAAAAAATTGACTATGACCGCATGGTCCATGTGGCCATTCTTTCCTCGGCTTTTTTTGTGGCGTCCCTGATTCATGTCAACCTCGGACCTTCCAGTGTGCATCTCATCCTCAACGGCATTGTGGGACTTTTGCTGGGATGGGCGGCTTTTCCTGCCATTTTGACAGCCTTGCTTCTCCAGGCGATTTTGTTTCAATATGGCGGGATAACAGCCCTGGGGGTGAATACGGTGATCATGGCCCTGCCAGCGGTGATCTGTTACTATCTGGTTGGACCGCTCACAAATAGAAGTCCGCGATATACATTTATTGCAGCCTTTCTGGCCGGTGCCGGCAGTGTGGGGCTGGCGGCTCTGGGTCTGGGAGCTGCCCTGTATTTTACGGAAAAAAATTTCCTGGAAGTTTCCATGCTGGTGATGACGGCAAATCTGCCGGTGATGATCATTGAAGGCATTGTCACGGGGTTCTGCGTCACCTTTCTTTTAAAGGTGTATCCTGAAATTTTTCCCCGAAGAGATTGAACACCCGGCCGTAACCCCAGCTTTGACTTTTAGGGACTTATCACATCATATCGGTCTGCTGTACCGCCCCCCAAAAAAGTAAGAGGGCGCACCTGTCCAGAATGAAAAGGCAGCCTCCAAGGCAACCTCAGCAGAGCCGTCCCCCCCGATGGGCAATGGAACCGGACAATCGAGCTGTCTACAGTTCCGGTCCGGGCCCATTGCCCGTCGGGGGGGGCGGCGGTATAATACCATTTGGCTCCGCGTCTACGACTCTATATTTGCTGTGTCCGACAGGACATGGCAGTTATATTATTAACCCGAATCTTTACCGGGGAGGATTTGAAAAATGAGAAAAAAAACAATAAATAAAAAAATAGGGCAGTGGGCAGATCCGGTCCTGCCGGGAGGTGCTCTGGGACTTGCCTTGATGGCGGTTGTGTTGATTCTCATGGGTCCCACCCCGGCATGGGCACACAAGGTGTATGTTTTTGCCTGGGTGGAAGCGGGGATGGTGTATACCGAGAGCAGTTTTGGCGATCAACCGGTGCATGGCGGGTCCATAGAGGTTGTGGATACGGACAATCAGGTGGTGCTACGGGGCAACACCGATGACCAGGGAAAATTTAATTTTCCAGTTCCTTCGTCAGTGACCTCGGATCTTTTGATTAAACTGGATGCCACCATGGGCCACCAGGCCCAATGGAAACTGACCCGGTCTGAACTCACCGCAGTGGGGGAAAAGGCAGAGCAACAGCTCAGTGAAGCCATGACAAACAAGGCCCATCTGGAGGCGAAGCCCTCCATGCTGGCCGTGGTCGGCGGTATTGCTGTAATTTTTCTTGTCTGCGGTATTGTCTCGGTTATAAATAAAAAAAGGAAACAAAAGAATGGATGAAACCCTTACCCAGCAAGATTCGTGGATGCACCGCATGGATCCCAGCGTAAGGGTGGTAACCGCAGTGATTGTCTCCTTCAGTGCCGCTTTATGCCATGATGTGAGAATTCTGGGGGGGCATCTGCTGATATCGCTGGTGCTTGTGGGCCTGGCCAAGCTGCCCCCGGGAGCGGTTTTTAAACGCTTAAAGCCCTTGTTCTGGTTTTTGGTGATGATCTGGCTGGTGATGCCCTTTACCCATGAGGGCGAGCCACTGATGTTGCTTGGACCCTTGACCCTCACCCATCCAGGCGTGATGCTGTGCGTGAACATCACCCTTAAGTCCGTGACCATTCTTTTTTATTTCATGTCCCTTGTGGCCACCATGACCGTGGCCACCCTGGGCCAGAGTCTGCATTGCCTTCATGTGCCCGAAAAAATGGTGTTTCTCCTGCTCATGACCTATCGCTATATTGCCGTGATCCAGACGGAGTACCACCGACTGCTGCGGGCTGCAAAATTCCGGGGATTTGTGCCCGGCACCAATATTCATTCCTACCGCACCTATGCCTACCTTGCCGGCATGCTGTTTGTCCGGGCCTCCCGCAGGGCTTCAAGGGTGTATGATGCCATGCGTTGCCGGGGGTTTAACGGTAAATTTCATACCCTTGACACCTTTTCCCCGGGCGTGGTAAATCATCTGTTCCTTACCTTGGTATCCGTGACCGCCCTGGGGCTGGTTCTAACCGAAACCCTGTTGATGTGAATTTTGACGATACGTTTTGGGGGACTGCCCCCCTGGCCCAGGTGTGACCAGGCCCCATAAAATGTCTCTTTAAATGAAAGCGAATAGACTGTGACCCATGATTTGCCTGTGATCCAACTGAAAAATGTCTCCTTTACCTGGCCCGGTGCTGCCGGACCCACCCTTGATGACGTAAACCTCACCGTTGAAAACACCGATCGCATCGGCATCATGGCCCCCAACGGCAGCGGCAAGACCACCTTGTTTCACACCATCATGGGGCTTTGTATCCCCGATACCGGTACCATTGAAGTCCTGGGAAAACCCATGAAAACAGAAAAAGACTTTCAACGGATTCGGTCCCGGGTGGGTCTGCTGTTTCAGGATGCCGATGATCAGCTGTTTAACCCCACGGTGATTGATGATGTCTGTTTTGGGCCTTTAAATCTGGGATTTTCTCCGGAACAGGCCCTGGATCAGGCCAGAGCTGTTCTTGATCGACTGGGAATTACGGCCCTGGAAAATTGCATCACCCATAAATTGTCCGGGGGGCAGAAACGGCTGGTGGCCCTGGCTTCGGTGATGGCCATGGAGCCGGAGCTGCTGCTTCTGGACGAACCCACCGCCGGCCTTGATGTCGGGGTGAAAACCACCCTTGCCGACACCCTGGTTTCCTTAACCATTCCCTACATTGTTATTTCCCATGAGTTTGATTTTATATCCGCTGTGACCAACCGGATTTTTTCCATGGAAAAGGGGCGGATTCTAACCGATGATGAGGTGCATATCCACCAGCATGAGCACATGCATAAACTGGGGAAATACCCCCATAAACATGTGTGAAGTGACAGTAAATAATTCGGCCCGGTGGAGTCAGGCCATAAGCCACGCCTGACTCCTTCTGAATCAGCAAATTCCGAAAGGTGAATTAATACCGATAATGGTCGGGTTTATAGGGCCCCTCCACAGGTACACCGATGTAATCGGCCTGCTGCTGGCTCAGTCGGGTAAGCTTTACCCCCAGTGTTTCCAGGTGCAGGCGCGCCACCTCTTCGTCCAGTTCCTTGGGAAGGGTGTATACTTTTTTCTCCAGATCTTCCTTGGCAAGCTTGATCTGGGCCAGGCACTGGTTGGTGAAACTGTTGCTCATGACAAAGCTGGGGTGGCCGGTGGCGCATCCCAGGTTCACCAGTCGACCTTCTGCCAGTACCACCACGGATTTCCCCGATGAAGCCAGGGTCCACTTGTCCACCTGGGGTTTGATGGTGTTTTTCACGTTCTTCTCATTGCCTTCCAGATGGCTCATCTCAATCTCATTGTCAAAATGTCCGATGTTGCAGATGATGGCCTCGTCTTTCATCATGTCAATGTGTTCGCCCCGGATGACATGGTAGTTTCCCGTGGCCGTGACAAAGAGATCTCCCTGGGGGGCGGCCTCTTCCATGGTCAGGACCTGGAAGCCTTCCATGGCGGCTTGCAGCGCGCAGATGGGATCAATTTCGGTGATAATCACCCGGGCACCATACCCCTTCATGGAGTCGGCACAGCCTTTGCCCACATCACCAAATCCTGCCACCACCACCACCTTGCCCGCCAGCATGATGTCCGTGGCCCGCTTGATGCCGTCAGCCAGGGATTCCCGGCAGCCGTAGAGGTTATCAAATTTGGATTTGGTCACAGAATCGTTGACGTTGATGGCCGGAAATAAAAGTTCCTTCCGGGCCGCCAGATGGTAGAGGCGATGAACACCGGTGGTAGTCTCTTCGGATACGCCCCGGATATTATCAGCTATTCTTGTCCATTTTTCAGGATCATCGGCAAGGCTTTGCTTCAGGCGTTCCATGAGACAGATCTCATCGGCACTGCCGGTGATGTTATCAATCAGGGAGGGATTCTTTTCCACCTTGACGCCCTGGTGGACCATGAGGGTGGCGTCCCCGCCGTCATCCACAATGAGATCCGGGCCGGAGCCGTCGGGCCAGGTCAGCGCCTGTTCCGTACACCACCAGAAGTCCTCAAGGGTTTCCCCTTTCCAGGCAAACACCGCAGCGGAGCCCTTTTCGGCTATGGCGGCGGCGGCGTGGTCCTGGGTGGAGAAAATGTTGCAGGTGGCCCAGCGCAGATCTGCCCCAAGTTCATACAGGGTGTCAATGAGCATGGCCGTTTGTATGGTCATGTGCAGACTGCCCATGATTTTAAAGCCCTTGAGGGGTTTGTCTGCACCATATTTTTTCCGGATGGCCATGAGGCCGGGCATCTCTTTTTCCGATAGCTGCATGTCCTTGTGGCCATGCCCGGCAAGGGATATATCCTTTACCTTGTATTTCAGGCCCGGGTCCAGGGCCATGACTGTTTTTTTCATTGTCTCTTGCATGGGGTTGTTTCCTTATCTTAAATTAAAGGCCACAGCAGGTGAATCTGCCATGGCCGTTTCACTCGATGTTTAAGTCTTTTCTGCCGATTTTGCGAGAACGGGGTCAGGCTTGTGTTATGGGCGTTATCGACCAAAGCCGGAGCGAATCCTAAACGCAACCGATAATGCCCATAACGCAAGCCTGACCCCTAACCTTTTTTATATGAAAAGGTAGCCTTCAAGTCTACCTCAGCAGAGCCCCTCCCCCGATGGGCAATAGGAACCGGACAATCGAGCTGTCTACCGTTCCGGTCCGGGACCATTGCCCGTCGGGGGAGGGGCGGCTTAATGCCATTTGGCTCCGCGTCTACGACCCAATATTCGTTGTGTCCGCCAGGACATGTGGGTTATATCAATCTAAAAAAAAGGATCATCGAGTTTCAGTGTGAAGCAATAAAGTATCAGAGACCGGCTTTTACCTTGATCTCGGCGGCTTTGTCGGTGTGCTCCCAGGTAAAATCGGGATCATGACGTCCAAAGTGGCCATAGGCCGAGGTTTTTCTGTAGATGGGGCGAAGCAGATTTAAGGTCTTTATGATGCCCGCCGGTTTCAGGTCAAATACCTCTTTGACAATTTCCACGGCTTTTTGTTCTGAGATTTTGCCGGTGCCCTTGAAATCCACCAGCAGAGATACGGGTTCTGCCACGCCAATGGCGTAGGCCACCTGGATTTCACACATGTCCGCCACCCCGGAGGCTACCAGGTTTTTGGCAATGTAGCGGCCCATGTAAGAGGCGCTTCGATCCACCTTGGAGGGATCCTTGCCGGAGAAACACCCGCCGCCGTGGCTGCCCTGTCCGCCATAGGTGTCCACTATGATCTTGCGACCGGTAAGCCCGCAATCCCCCATGGGGCCCCCAATTACAAATTTTCCCGTGGGGTTGATGAAGAACCGGGTATCGCCGTCCATCATTTCCGCCGGGATAACTTTTCGGATGACTTCTTTGATGATGGCGTCCTTGAGATCTTCGTGGGCCACGTCTGGTTTATGCTGGGAGGATACCACAATGGTGTCCACCCGGTGGGGCTTGCCGTCCTTATACTCAATTGTGACCTGGGATTTACCATCGGGTCTTAAAAAATCCAGTGCCCCGTTTTTTCTCACCTGGGCCAGTCGCTGGGTCAGCTTGTGGGCATAGCTGATGGGCATGGGCATGAGTTCCGGGGTCTCGTTGGTGGCAAAACCAAACATAAGACCCTGGTCGCCTGCGCCCTGTTCCTTGTGAAGCCCTTCTCCTTCATCCACACCTTGGGCAATGTCGGGAGACTGGTGATCAATGCTTGTGATCACAGAGCAGGTGCGCCAGTCAAAGCCCATGTCCGACGAGTGATACCCGATGTCTCTGATGGTTTGCCTGACAATTTCCGGCATGTCCACATAACAGTCGGTGGTAATTTCCCCGGCGATCATGGCAAGACCTGTGGTGACGAGGGTTTCACAGGCTACCCTGCATTTTTTATCCTCGGCCATGATGGCATCAAGAATACTGTCGGAAATGGCATCAGCCACTTTGTCGGGATGCCCTTCGGTGACAGATTCAGATGTGAACAGAGAGGATTTTTTTTCCGTCATGGTATCTCCTTTATGATATCACATGTATAAATATCCGAATTTATTTTGAATGTGATGTGAAATGTAAATTTATTCTGTGTATATCGACTCAATAGAGTATGTCATGGTGAATTTTTTGTCAATGATTTGGAATAATATCATAATCATGCATGTCTGGTTTGAATTTTGGGGCCTGGGCACAACATGGGGGACTTTGGGGTGCAATCCCTTTATTCTGCCAAATGTGATTGCCAGACCATGTTGTGAGCAGGCCTGAATTTTTCCCGGGCGTGGATAGACATGCTTTTTTTACCTATTGACTCATCTGTCCGCCATGGTAATATTAATTCCCTTTTTTAAAAATCTCAAATTTCGGTGTTTAACTTTCAGAATGGGGTCAAGCTTGCGTTATTGTCGTTTTTGTTGCAATTTGACTTAAAAACAGGGGTTGGTCATAAGATGGGCCATTCACAATTGGCGGACCAACGGGGTCAGGCTCTAATACCACATCGCCTGACCCCGTTGACGCATGAACTGTATAAAAATACCAATTTTAAAATGAAGTCTGAAAGTTGAGTGAAGAACTATGATTCTCTTTTGCAATACAAATTTAAATAGCAAAAAATCCAAATAAGGCAGGTGGCAGCATGGTGGAAATAAACAGGGCCAAACCCCTGAAGGGAAATCGAATAACCGGCGTCGGATCGGCCCTGGTGGATCTTCTGATCCATGAGAATAATGAATTTTTAATGGAACTTGGCAAGGAAAAAGGAGGCATGACCCTTGTGGAAAGCCGGGACATTGACGCCATTTTGGAAAAAGGGGCCAGGCCCCCTGTGGTGGTGCCGGGTGGTGCCGCCTGCAACACCATTGTTGGGGTGGGAAAGTTAGGGGGAAGTGCCCGGTTCATCGGACAGCGGGGGGGGGATGAGCCGGGGCGTTTTTATCAGGATGCCCTTGAAACATGCGGCGTGGATCCGGTTTTTTATACATCAGCCACCCCCACAGGCCGGGTGCTGTCGGTGATCACCCCCGATGCCCAGCGTTCCATGTTCACCTGTCTTGGGGCTTCCACGGAACTCAATCCCGAAAGAATAACACCCGATCTGTTTAAGGATACAGCCATTGCCGTCATTGAAGGCTATCTGTTGTTTAACCCTGATCTCATGACCGCCTGCCTGGAGAGTGCCACAGATGCCGGGGCACTCATTGCTCTGGATCTAGCCAGTTTTGAAGTGGTGAATGCCACAAAACCATTGCTGGAAAAAATTGTTGAGACCCATGTTGACATTCTCATTGCCAATGAAGATGAGGCCCAGGCCTACACCGGCCATGAAGATGAAAACATGGCCCTGAATCTCCTGGCAGCCCAGGCCCCCCTGGCAGTGCTGAAAAAGGGTGCCCGGGGCAGCAGTCTGGCCCATGAAGGCAGGATTATTGACATTGCCCCTGAAATTGGAAATTCAGCAAAGGACACCACCGGTGCCGGAGATCTTTGGGCAGCAGGCTTTTTGTTCGGCCTGGCCCATGGCTTTTCCCTGGAAGACAGCGGACGTCTGGGGTCACTTCTGGGTTATGAGGTATGTCAGGTGGTGGGTGCCCATATACCCGAAGATGCTTGGCAGCGCATTCACAGTTTTACGGCACAGAGGAAGCGTCTTTGATTCCGGTTCTTTATCGGCATGTTTTCAGGGAGATTATTTCTCCCTTTGGGGTGACCCTTTTATTTCTCACCTTTGTCTTTGTGATGACACGGATTCCAGACATCACAAATATGGTGGTGAACTACAATATGGGGATTTCTGCGGTTTTTTTGCTGGTGATGTATACGCTTCCAAGGTTCCTGGAGTTCACCCTGCCCATGTCCGTGATGATCGGCGTGCTGCTGACCTTCATGCGCATGTCCGCTTCCAATGAGATCATTGCCCTGAAAGGCGGGGGAATGACCATTTACCGATTGTTGCCCCCGGTGGCTTTTTTTTGTATTCTGATGACGCTTGTCACCCTGTGGGTGACTGTGTGGGCTGTGCCCTGGGGCCGTTATTCCTTCAGTGTCAAGGGTGCAGAAATGGCCCGGGCCAACATTAATGTGGCCTTAAAGGAACGGCAGTTCAACGTCCCCTTTGAAAATGTGATGATCTATGTCAATGCCATTGACATGAAAAGCGGTCGTCTCAAGGATGTATTTATTGAAGATGGCAGAACTCAGGATACTGTAAACATAACCGTGGCAAAAGAAGGCTTTTTGATATCCCGGGTCAATGAAGGGCTTTACACCCTGAGACTTGAGAATGGCATGATCAACCAGGTGGGGCTTGACAGGGCAGCTGCTCATCAAATTCAATTTGATACGTATGATATTAATTTTGAGGTGAAAAATCCGGAGATCCAGATAAATGGAGAGAAAAGAGATCTGGATGAAATGGGTCCAAAAGAGCTGTGGGCGGTGATAAAGGATGCGAAGATGCCTCCCGAGGAACGCAATGCCGCCTGCATGGAATTCCATGAAAAATTTGCCATTCCCTTTGCCTGCCTGGCATTGGGACTTCTTGCCCTGCCCCTGGGGCTTCAGTCCATGTCCTCCCGACAGGCATCGGGATTTGGCCCGGCGCTTGTTTTGTTTATGGGATATTACATGCTCCTGACCCTGGGCTGGTCCGCCGGAAAAACCGGTGGGTATCCCGCCATTGTGGCCATGTGGCTGCCCAATGTGGTCATGGGTGGCATCGCCGTTTATCTGGTCCGCCGGGTGGCCCGGGAACGTTTTTTGCGATTTCCTTCCCTTTCAACCTTCTGGAAAAGGGGAAAGGGATGAGCATTTCCACCATAAATAGATACTGGATGGGACAGTTCCTGCGTTTTTTTTTCATGGTTCAGCTTATTGTTCTGGCAATTTTTATTACGGTTGACTACCTGACCAACCTGAATAAATTTCTTAAATCCGGCATTTCCCTTGTGGATGCCATGGGGTATGTGCTGCTCAAGACCCCCTTTATGTTTGTGCAGTTCACACCGGCCGGGGTGGTGCTGGCTGTTATTGTGGTATTTGGTCTCATGAACCGCAGCAATGAACTGATGGCTCTGAAAGCCGGGGGCGTCAGTGCTTATTCTCTGGTGAAGCCTGCGGTTGTGGCCGGAATACTTTTGTCTTTTTCCATGTTTTTTCTGGGTGAAACCGTGGTTCCCATAACCATGGCCAAAGCCAATCATATTAAATATACGGTGATTAAAAAAAAGCACCAGGTCCATGCCACCCGGGAAAATATCTGGATCCGCAGCAATGAAACCATTGCGCATTTTAAATTTTTTAACCCCGTGGACCGCACACTTTCCGGGATTACCCTCACCCGCATGGACGAGCATTTTAATGTGATTGAGCGCATGGACGCACGGTCGGGTGTGTACCGGGAGGGCCAGTGGTATTTTTTAAATCTATTAGTTCAAACATTTTCCCCGGGAAATCAGGGGGGGGCGGTTACCATGTATGATGAAAAGCAGGTTGCCATGGATATTCTGCCCGAAGACCTGGTCCAGGTGGTGAAAAAAACCGATGAAATGCGTTTCTCCGAACTTGCAGCCCATATCAGGAAGGTGGAGCAGGAGGGATATGATGCCACTACCTACCGGGTGGATCTTCTGGGAAAAACGGCTTTTCCTTTTATCTGTCTTATCATGTCCGTCATGGGGGCCGCCGTGGGCATGCGCTCTTCGGTGAAGGAAAATCTGCCCCTTGGCATTGTTTTTGGCCTGATCATGGCCTTTTTGTATTGGATTCTGTACAGCTTCACCACATCCCTTGGCTATGGCCGCATGCTGCCCCCGGTTGTCAGTGCCTGGGCTGCTAATTTTCTGTTTTTGGGTGCGGCTCTTTTTTATATGGCCCGGACGGAGTCCTGATGCGTTGTGATTCATATGCTTAAATTATGGCGGCAAAAACTGGAAGCTCGCATCATTGACATCAGCGGCAGGGAGCACAGGGCCGGTTTTTTTTCACTGGAAACCTTTTTGTTGTTGATTTCCCTTGCATATGAGCGGGTGATCCGCTTGAGGGCTTGGCTTTATGAACGGGGGGTGTTGAAATCTTATCGGTTTCCCTGTCGGGTGATCTCCTTTGGCAATATTGTGGCTGGGGGCAGCGGAAAAACCCCCATGGTGATGCATGTAGCCTCCCTTTTGCGTGCCATGGGGCTTGACGTGGTGGTGATCACCCGGGGGTATGGGGGTACAGCCGGAAAAAACGGAGCCCTTGCAGGTGATGGACAGGATTGTTTCATTGGACCTGAAGCTGCAGGGGATGAACCTTATATGATGGCCTGCCGGAAACAATACCCTGTCATCGTAGATAGAGATCGGGTCCGGGGGGCAAAATATGCCATGGAACGGTTTCAGCCCCATGTCATCCTGCTGGATGATGCCTTTCAGCATCTTCGCATTCACCGGGATTTAAATCTTGTCCTCATGGATGCAAAAAGGCCCCTGGGTAATGGAAAACTGCTGCCGGCCGGTCGATTGCGGGAAGGTCCCCATGCCGTTAAAAAAAGGGCTGATGCAATCATTTATACGCGTTGTTCAGAAAATCAGGAACTTCCCGGTGGAACATGCCACATGGGAAAACCTGTGTTCATGGCACGGCATGTGCCGTTTTTATTTCGGTTGATTTATCCGGGAAATGCCCCCATGGAAAAAAATGAGATTATCCGGCTTTGGGGTCGAACCGCCGTGATTTTTTCCGCCATTGCCGACAATGAAGGATTTCGTCGTTCCCTGGAACGCCTTGGGGTGAATGTGGTGTATCATTTTTGTTTCAGGGATCATCATCGGTTCAGCCCCGGGGACATACAGGACATTCTTCACCGGGCAGGGGATCTGGGTGTTTCCCTTGTGGTTACAACAGAAAAGGATTATGCCCGGCTGGGGGCCCCGGAGATCTGGCCCTTGGATTTGGCGGTGCTGGGGGTGGATATTGAATTTATGGGAAGTGTATCCCGATTCAAGGAACTTCTCTGGCCCATTTTGTGATCAGGCCCAGATTTGCTTTTAAAAACAGGTGGATGATAAAAGTATGGAGCCTGATAAAAGCTTCCGCCTCCAATAACACAAGCCTGACTCCGTTGGCAGCAGTTGTGATAGGTTGTCGATCTTGTGATCAGGCCCTTGTTTTGGAATGTGGGCGGATCATGTGGATAAATTTTTCATATACCCTTGCAGGATGAATGAGGGCCATGCACTCAGGATTTGGACATTCCCGTCGGTTGCAGGGAGAACAGTCAATGCCGGACAGAATTACTTCCCCCCCATAGGGACCGGTTCTCCGGGGGTTTGAGGGACCAAACAGACCAAGGGTGGGAATGCCCAGGGCCACGGCAAGATGCATGGGGCCTGTGTCGCAACTTACCACCCCCCGGGCCCGGGACAGAATGCCCGTCAACTCCCGGAGGCTGGTTTTTCCGGTCAGGTTCACTGGTTTTGTCCGGGTATGGGCTTCCACTTCCCTTCCCCGGTCCACATCCTCGGGGCCGCCGGTGATCACCGACATCATACCTGTTTTGCCATGGATCATGTCCGCCAGAAGGGCAAAATTCTCAGGGTTCCACAAATTGGCCTTTTTGGTGGCTCCGATGTTGAGCACCACATAGTCCCGGGGCATGGGAAGTCGGGAAAAGGGATGGCCGGTGATGCCCCATTCAACGGGGGACCAGGCAATATTGAGGTGGTCACAGAAATCAAGATACTGGTCAAGCATGTGCTTTCCCGGATCATCGGGGGCAATACGGGTAAAGGGAAGCATCCAGGTAAATTCCTTGCATCGTGCCTTATCAAACCCCAGTCGTTGTTTGCTCCGGGCCGCCATACAGAAAAAACCCGATTTCAGGGTACGCTGGAAATCAATGGTGAGATCAAAGTATTGCTGGCGAAGGGTGCTAAGGGTTTTAAACAAACTGTTTTTTTCGTGGCGGTCAAAAATAATGGTATTATCCACCGCCGGATGATCCATAAGCAGGGGCAGACTTAAGGGTGCCACCAGCCAGTGGATCTTTGCATGAAAATGATTTTTCAGTCGGATAACCGCTGGAAGGGTGTTGATCACGTCCCCCATGGCTCCTAGTTTGACAATGAGAATTTTCATATCTGCCCCTTCTGGTTGGCCATGATCTTGTCCCTGGTAAGCCTTTGTCATCCCAATATATCCTTTTTGTCATTGTTTGGGCTGATATTTCCAGCGGTTGTGCAGCCAGAAATATTGATCCGGGTACTGGTTTACCATTTTTTCAATGGCCCGGTTATAGTTCTGGGTATTGATCTGCAGGCTCGTCTCTTCATCCCCTGCATCCACAAAGGGAATTTCCGGTTCTATGACAATGAGGTAGCCATCCCCATTCTGGATTAAAAACATGGGTACCACTGGTGCGCCGGTGTCCCGGGCCAGTCGTGCCATTCCTTTGTTGGCATAGGTCCTGCGTCCGAAGAATTCAATGACGGTTCCCTTATGGGCCTTGGTGCTCTGGTCCATGAGAAGCAGAGCCGTTCCTTGATTTTCAAGGGTCTCAATGATGCTGGCCAGGGCTTTTTTTAAAGGAAACATTGTCCCCCCGAATCGCTGGCGAAGATTGGTGATAAAGTGTTCCAGAGCAGGGGATCTCAGGGGTCGAAAAACGCTGGCCCCCTTATGCACAAGGCCGGTGTGGGCATAAAAGAAGGGAAACAGTTCCCATGAACCCAAATGCGCGGTGAGAAAGAGAACACCTTTTTTTTGCCGGGACGCTGCATGATAATTTGCCATTCCAGAGATGGTGAACCATCTGGAAAAATGTTTAAGTTCAATGGTTCTGCCCCAGGCAATCCGGAAAATAATCATGATGAAATGGTTAAACACCTTTCGGGCCATGTCATGGCGTTCCTGGCAGGTCAGGTGCTGACCATAGGCATGGGTCAGATTTTCCAAAGTAATGTGGCGGTGTCGGTGGTCCATGCGAAACCAGATGTTTCCCAGAAAACCGGCAACGGATTTGCTCCAGGATTTAGGGAGCAGGGCAATGGCTGAAAGGAGGGCAAGGATCGCATGATAAAGCAGTCGGTCTCTTTTTCGGTTCAGTTGTTTCAACGTGGGATATCCTGTTTCTGAAAGTTTTTTATAATAGTTGTGTCGATTTTCCGTAATTTTCCAATATGCCTGGGTATTCAGAGATCCTTTTGAATAGTCCCCGGTGTTTAAAGAGGTATCGGGCTTTGTCAGCCCGAGGTTATTGATAAATTACGAGCTTTGGACACAACGATTTGGAATCATTGATATTTAAATCTTGGTTGTGGCACATTGTTCTGCCATGCCCCTTATACCATATTCTTTTCTCCAGAAACAGGGAGAAAAATGGGCCTGATCCGCCCGGGGAAAAAACAGTGGGTTAAAATTGGAATTAGTGGGAAGTTGGGTGAAAAATTTAAAAAAATATGGTACTTGTTTCCGCTGCAGTGCAGAGCAATGTCCACACAGGTGCCGGAAGGACGGCTCCAGCATTGTTTACACCTTTGGTAATTGAACATGTCCCTTCTTGTTTGACGGGTCATGCTTTGGCAACAGATTATTCAGTATCATGGGGATGGGATGGAAAAAAAATTTACCCTTTCGGTTATTCTTATTACCAGGAATGAGGCTGATCGTCTGGAGCGGTGTCTGGCATCCATACACCCCCTTGCCGATGAGATCATTGTGTTTGACAACGGCAGCCAGGATAATACCCTGGACATTGCTGCACGGTATACAGATCATATTTTCCAGACGGACTGGCCGGGATACGGTCCTCAGAAACAGAGGGCTCTTTCCAAGGCCCGGTGTGATTGGGTGCTCTCCATAGATGCCGATGAAGTGGTCTCCCCCGAACTTGCCCAGGAAATTATTGCTGTGTTGAATCAACATCCCCGGGAAACTGCATTCAGAATTCCCTGGGCGGTTATTAATTTTGGGAAACAACTTAATTACGGCAACAGTGCGCGCAGTGTAAAGCGCCTGTTCCGGCGGGAGGGTGCACGCTTCTCCGATGCCATTGTCCACGAAAAGGTGATACTTCCTAAGGGAAGCCGTGTGGGCAGACTCAAGGGACGACTGATTCACTATTCCATCCGAGATTTTGAACATTATCTGACCAAAAATCGTACCTATTCATGGCTGGGTGCCAGGAAACGTTTCAATGCAGGAAAAAGGGGCTGGGGCCTCCCAGGGGCCCTTTTCCGTGCCATCTGGGTATTCTTCCGTTGTTATGTTATTCGGCTGGGGTTTCTGGATGGACAGGTGGGATTTCTGGTGGCGGCGATGTACAGCCAGGGGGCATTTAACAAATATGCGGGCCTGTGGACTTTACACCGTATGGCAGGGCGCAATGAAATCGACAGGCGTTGATTCCATCCCATGGATTGGTCTGGTTCTGAGAATATTTCCGTCGATGGCGAGAAAGGAAATGCTGAAATAATGAAAAAATATCTTCTCTATGTTTCCCACCTTTATGCCTTTGCCATTGTACGTCCCCTCCAGGAGGAAATCCTTCGTCAGGGGGGATGCGTGGCGTGGTTCCTGGCGCAGAAACAATATATCCCTTATATGAAGAAGACAGAGCATTTACTGAAAACCGTGGACGAGGTCATGGCGTTTCAACCGGATGTGGTTTTTGTGGCCAGCAATGTGGTGCCGGACTTTTTTCCTGGGATCAAGGTACAACTCTTTCATGGATTTAATGCCCTGAAACGGGATGCTTCCCGGGGACATTTTAAAATCAGGGGTTTTTTTGACATCTATTGCACCCAGGGGCCGTCCACCACCATCCCTTTTAAAGAACTGGAAGCTTCCCATGGTTATTTCAGGGTTATGGAGACCGGGTGGCCCAAGGTGGACCCTTTGTTCAGGTGTGATAAGGAGGGGGATGGGAGTTCAGAAAAAACATCAGATCTCCGGCCGGTGGTGCTGTTTACCTCCACATTTACACCGGCTCTGAGCGCGGCCCACCGAATTTATGACTCAGTGGCGGCCATGATGGGCGAAAAAAAATGGCGTTGGATCATTACTTTTCATCCCAAAATGGACCCGGATATAATTTTAAAATATAAGCAGCTATGCCGGAAACACCAGGCACTTTTCTATGAGGGGGATGATGTAATACCGATGCTGAAACAGGCCCATGTCATGCTGTCTGACACATCATCCATTATTTCCGAATTTATTCTCCAGCGAAAGCCGGTGGTGACGTTCCGTACCCGGGTTCCCGGGGAGCATCTTATTGATGTCACCACCCCCGGAGAGATCAGGGGAGCCATTAGCAATGCCCTGGACCGTCCGCCTGCTTTGATCTCCTCCCTGGATCGTTATATTGCCCATATTCACCCCTATGATGATGGTCTCTCCAGTTCCAGGGTGCTTGCAGCTGTGGAGCTTTTTTTTGCCTTGGAGAGAAAAAATTTGAAACCGAAACCCCTTAATTTGATACGCCGGTTGAAAATACGTCTGAAGCATCGCTATTATAAATGGTGAATATGAAAAATTTTCTGGTTTGTCGGGATCTGCCGTTATCTCAATTTTTTTAATTTTGTTGTGGCAGGTGGTCGATGCCATGCGGCTATAAAATAGTACTGGAAAATTGCCTGAAACCCTGTGGTGGCCTTTTGTTCTCCGGCTGTAAGGTGAGAAAAATATGAAAATTGTTTTTGATGTTGCCCATCTCTATTATCTGCCCCAATATCTCTCTGTTTACCGTATTCTCCGGGAAAGGGGAGCTGACTGCATGTTTGTGATGTACCGAAACGATGCCATGGATCATCTCATCCAGAGGGAGGTGCATCGACTGGATTTGCCCCATTTGTTTGTGGTTTCGGAGAAAGAGGCCCTGGAATATTATCGCACAGGCAATGCCCGATGGATCATTTTCGGAAATGGCTTTGATCATATCGATCAGATTCCCCCTGGTACCCAAACGGCTCTGATCAACCATGGGGCAGGGGTGAAATCCGTGGGCTACCAGTCGGGCATGAACCGCATGGATGTGCGTTTTGTGGACGGTACCCACCATTTCAGGGAGCTGAAAAAAGCCTACCCTCATGGGAATCAGGTGCTGGTGGGATTTTCAAAGATGGACCCCCTCATCAACAATACCCAGCCTTCCCTTGATTTTGAAAAATTGGGCTTGGACCCAGAAAAACCCACCCTGCTGTATGCGCCCACTTTTTATCCCAGTTCAATAGAGCTCTTTCCGGATAATTTCCCACGGGATTTTGAGGCCTATAATATTTTGGTGAAATTTCATTTTTTCTCATACCTTAAAAAGAGATACAGAAAACAGATAAGAAAATTGAATCTATGGAGCCGATATAACAATGTGTATGCAGCCAGCCCTGATGAATACTCCATTCTTCCTTTTTTAAAAACAGCGGATTTGTTGATCAGTGATGCCTCTTCCACCCTTTTCGAGTTTGCCGCGTTAAACAAACCTGTGGTGTGGTGTGATTTTCTGAAGTTGCGCTGGACCTACAGGGGACCCTTAAGATTTCGATATCTGAAACGCATGGATACTAAATTGTTTCAATATCGTGACATTGCAGTCCATGTGGGGAAATATGATGCGCTTGGCAAAACCGTGGAGCAGCAGTTGGAATATCCCGGCGAGTTTGAGGCAAAACGGCTGGAATATACCGACATGCTCCTGGGCCCCCTGGATGGCAGCGCTTCCATCCGGGTGGCGGATTATCTCCTGCAGCATGGATAGGGGGCTTGACCCCTTCCCAGCATGGCCTATCTTATGACCAAGCCCTTTAATCAAGACAGATTTTGAAAAAAAGAGATTGTGTAGAGTCCTGACCCCGCTGGAACACTGAGCTATGTTGGGCCATCACGTGTGAGGGGGCAGATATTGTGGAGATTCCCCCCAGAAAAATCCCATGACAAAGAGGTCAAGGCGCCTTTCCATTGAAGAAGCGATAAAATGGCTATCTGTTGAGATATGCATTCAGATCATCGGGGGTACCCAGTCCATGCATCTGTTCCGGATCAATGTGGAACACCCCGATTTTTTTTCCCTCACGGATGATGTAATTGTAGGTGGGGCAGGTATAAAATTCATTGTTGACACGCTCATCTTCTATTATCATGTCAATGGCGGCATCCACAAAATAGTGTCCCCGGGTAAAGAGATATATGCCCACCGTGGCAATGTCGGAGATGGCTTTTTTTTCTTTGACCTCCACCACATGATTGTGGCGGTTCAGCCTGGCAAAGGACCATTTGGGATCCCTGTGTCGGTCCACAAAGGTGAGTATGGAGCCGTCAAGCCCGCGTTTCCTGGAATCCTCAATAAAATCAGCCATGGACAGGTCCACCAGCTGATCACTGTTGGCAATGATCAGGGGCGTGTCATTGTTGATCTCTTTTCTGGCGAACAATACGGTGCAGGCCGTGCCCTGGGTGAGGCGCTCCACGGGGATGAACCTTGCATTGTACCGGGAGCGAATGCGGTCAACCAGGGAAGCCTGATCGTCCATATGCTTTTTTCTTGCAATGAGAATAAAATGTGCATCCGGGCAGGCAAGGTTGTCCAGTACCTGCTCAACCATTGTTTTTCCGTTGACATCTATAAATGGTTTGGGGGTGGTGTAGCCGGCTGCTGCAAAACGGCTTCCTTCTCCGGCCATGGGGATCACAATGTTTATCATTGAGGTTTTTTCCTGTTTTCATAGATTTTGATTTTTTCAGGGGTGTAAAATGAGTGATACTTTTCACCGGCAACGGTATGGATACCCAGGTTACGTTTTTCAAGGATCAGCTCATTCAACGCCGGGGCAATGTAGTAGGCACCGTTGACACTGGCGTCCTTTCTGATCATTTTCATGGCTGCATTTACAAAAAGACGGCCCTGTCGAAAGTAGAACAACCCGGCAATGGCGTGTCTGCTCAGAGGTTTTTTCTCGGCAGTTTCCATGATGTGCTGCTCTGTATCCAGTCGTACATAGGACCATCTGGGGTGGACAGCTTCAAAAACGGGAACCCCCGCATCCAGCTCTTTTTTTCGAAAGCTGTCGAGCATGGTATTGAGATCTTCCCAAAAAACCTGATCACTGTTTGAGATGATGAGTTCATCGTCATTGTTGATATGTTCGATGGCCAGAAGGGCGCTGCAGGCAAATCCCTTTGTCTCCCGGGCAATGGTAATGATTTCACACTGGCCATGGGTGAGCAGGTTCAGGACATTGTCCAGATGATATTTTCGGCACGCCTCGCGGTTCACCACAAAAATAAATTTGTCGATGACGTCAATGGTTGAGAGATTTTCAATGACATGTTGGATCATGGGTTTTCCATTGATCTCAACCAGGGGTTTTGGATAATGGTAGGCGTCTTCATCAAAGAAGACACTTTTTCCCGCCATGGGGACCAGAATATTTGTTTTATGCATTTTCAAAGCCTTTGATATGATTCATAATGTTCTGGTAGTTGACATCTTCAACCGTATCGACTTCCATGACGTGGGCCTTGCTTGCCCTGGCCGCTTGAATGCCCTTTTCATTGTCCTCCACAATCATGCATTGATCGGGGGAAAGGTGCAGCCGATCCATGGCAGTGATGTACATCTCCGGGTCAGGTTTGGGATGGCTTACATCCTGGTTTGAAATAAAAAAGTCAACATAGGGGGACAGAGCCGCCTTTTCCAGCATCACTGCCACGGAGTTGCGGATGGCGTTGGAGCACACTGCAATACTGTAATTTTCGTTTTTGAGTGTTGACAGGGCATACTCATGGTAAAATCTGGGCTTGCACCGGACATGAACGATTTCCATGGTGTATTGTTGCTTCATTTCATAAATAAAGGGATGCAGTTCCTTTGAAAGGCCCTGTTCCATTGTCAGCATGTCCAGTTTGCGATTGGTGGGAAGGCCATCGTAGGTTACCAGGTGGTCGTAACGGCTGATTTCCATGCCGAAAAGACCCAGGGCCTTATTCAAGGCATCATAGTGCCAGTCCTTGGCTTCTATGAGGACACCATCCATATCAAACAGTATTGCTTTAATTTTGCCCATTGGCATACTCCGGATGTTAGCATAAAGGTCGATCTTTATATTTTGCCCATGCAAAATTCTGGATTGATTACAAAAACGGCCGCGTTTCACCGTCGTTCTCCGGGGGGAGTGGGAGTTCAATTTTAAGGCTCCGTGGGACCCGGGTTCTCATTGCCCATGGGTTGTTTTGAGAATGCATTGCATACCGCATGCGGTGGCAGAGCAAAGAACCCATGACGGTGGCGTTAATGTACTAAAATATGACCAAGGGTTCAAGCCATGTTTGAGGATAATGGTCTGGTGTTATCCTCAATTGTCTGTGGCATGTTTTTTTAAGCCGTTTTTGCAGAAAAACCGAGCTTCGGATTTTTTTTGTTTATATAGTGCCCCACTGATTTTCCATGCCCTGCTGCGGTTCCCTGTTGGGTGATAAAGGTGGTATTGGATCGCCTTGAACCGCAGGGATCTGAAATGAACGCCGGCCAGGGCCAGGCGTCGTTTGATATCTGTATCTTCTCCATATAGTGGGAGGGTAAAATCTTCGTCAAAACCATTGATTTTTTCCATATCTTTTTTTGAAACACAAAAATTGCATCCCAGAATGTTTCGGCGGGAGGAGGTGCGGATAAAAGGCAGATATAGCCCGTCTTCCAGCCGTTTGCTCTGGGTCGTTAATAAGCGAAGCGGCGAGAGACATTCAATCCTTTTTGTCTGCAAAAGCAACTGGGTCGTTTTTTTATCCAGTCGGACCCTGCGCCCAAAAAGGCAGGTGTTCTGGTGGATGTGTCGCGCATATTCAGATAGGAACCGGGGGTGGAGAATGCAATCGCCGTCGATGAAGATCAGATGTTCCCCCGTTGCTGTTTTAATGGCCTTGTTCAGGATTGAGTTTTTGCGAAATCCCTCATCCACCTGGGATACATGGTGCATGACAAAGGAAAGTTTTTTTCTTTTTTGTTCAAGAAACGTTCTGACCCTGTGGCAATTATCATCCTCGGCGATGATAACCTCAAAGTTGCGGTGGGATTGCCGCTGGATTGAGGCGAGCACCAGGTCCAGAAAATTTATGTTTTTGTATACCGCCACAATGAGAGAAAGCTTTTTTTCCGGTGGTGGCATTTTTTCAGTCAGCGGTGTTGGACCTTGGAATGTCCGTTTGTTTTGCATGGCAGATCTCCATGAAGAAGCATCCCATGAAAAGGGTAAAAAAGAAGATTTTACCTCCATAGGAGAACAGGTCAGTATGAAATAGCTGGGCCACTGCAAATCCACCACAACCAAGCAGGGATGCCAGAATATATGTTTTTTCAGGGGGGACACTGTGCCCAAGGGTCTGTATGAGTTTGGTTGTCAGCACCCCCAGACTCAGTAGAAACAGACTGGCTGCAAATATCCCTGTTTCAATGATCAACTGCAGATAGCTGTTGTGAAAATCTTTGGAATGAATTTTTGCAAGGTAAAATCGTTTTTGATATGCATCGGGTCTGGTGGTAAAAAAATCAATGAAGAGCCCCCGGGTGTTTTTGACGCCGGTGCCAAAGAAGAAGCGTTCCTTTGCAAAGTCAACCCCGGCTTTCATGATGTGGCGGCGGATTGAATTGGATTCATAAGGCAGGGGGTTCACCAGCCCGTTGCTTTGATCCGCAAGGGCCTGGGGAAGGCGTTTCTTTTCTGGTGAAACATCGGTGAAGACCGTCATTATGGAGTAAATTTCAGTTGTGATCTGAAAATAGAGATTGGGGGAGAACCGGTTCAGCGTCGCAAGGGAGACAAGGATTATGATCAGCAGAATCGGAATCAGGCTGCGCCGGAAAAAAAGAGCCCCAAGCATGACGCCCAGTGAAAAAGCCATCCATGCACCCCGGATACCCGTCATCACCATGGCCCACATGCAAACAGTGAAAAAAATGATCATGACAGCCCTGACATGCCATGGAAAATAGGGCAGGTGCTTTTTTTTAAGAAAAAGAAATGTAAATAATACCAGGTTGACCAGCATCAGAGCGTCGGCGCATCTGCCAAGTTTTTGGAAACCGTGAAAGAATCCAAACAGATTCCCCTCCATGGTAAAAAGCCCATAGGTGATTGAAATCATGGCGGAAACGCCAATGGCAAAAAGTGCCTGGTTTAGCTGTTTGGTGCGGGTTACAAACGCTGCAAGGGGCAGGGGCAGTATCATAAATTTGAACTGGTTCAGGTATTGTAAACTGTTTAAGGGGCCGGAATCGGAGAAAAAGCCCAGGAAAAGTCCTGTAACCACAGGGAATAAAAACCACTTAAGGTAGGGGTGTGTTGAAAGCAGATTACGGTTAAAACATATGGTATAATAACTCCACACAACAAACAGGGCCGCCCCGGTGATATTGCTGGCAGCTTTTCCGAGAAACATGGCAAGGCAGAACAGGATAACCATGGCATACCCGGCTTTCTGAAGGTTTGTTCGGGAAAGCAGCTTTCTGCTGAAGTTGTGAAAATTTTGTAAAGCTTTTTTTATCATGGCCTGGATGCGCGTCATATATACCTTTATTTGCAAATATACCTTTATTTGCAAAGCATTCAGTCTCGGAGCAGGGGTGCTATTTCCCGGGGCAGATGATACTTTGAAATGGCATTCTCCCATCTATTGTTCAGTAATTGTACTGTTTTTCGGGGAGAAAAGCGGGTAAACCGGGCCTTGTCAAAATCTATGATATAAGGTTTTCCAGCTGGGTCAATAATGACGTTGCCTGGATGAAGATCCACATGAAAAATTCTGTTTTCTATCAATCGCCTTACCTGTTTTGAAATGATTGGCATTAATTGCGCGGCCCTTGCAGGATTTTCCATGGCAATGCGGGTAAAGGAACGATGATCTTTGATTTGCCGGGTAATAAGCCATGCCCTGTAAAAGGGATAGCCCCGGGTGATATAAATTAGGGGGTGGGGTACAGATACCCCTGCCCGGAATGCATGGCATAAAAAATCAAATTCTTTCCGACATCGGGTTTTGCCCAGTTGCAGATATCGGTCTTTGATGATTCGTGCCATTATTCCTCCGCGCTGGTAGGATTTAATGGCCACCTGTCCGGTTTCCGGAAGGGCCATATATATTACGGAGGTTCTGCCTTCAAGTGCATTGGGCGTGGTGTTTTTGCATGAATAAAATACCCGGGTCAGCCGGTTAAGGCTCTGGGGACTGAGTTTCACCGTGGACCCAATGGAAAACCTTCGGTAAACAGCTTTGTGAATACGAGGTGGATTCATGGCGTAAAGTATTTTGCCTCAATCCGGCCAATGTCTTGGGGCATATCCACACTCAGGGAGTCATGTTCAGTGACCACCACCTTGATGTCATAGCCATGTTCCAGTACCCTGAGCTGTTCGAGTTTTTCCGTTTTTTCAAGCAGGCTTTCTCCGAGGGTTGTGAAGGTGTCAAGAAAGGATTTCCGATAGGCATAAAATCCCAGGTGCCGGTATGTGGGAAGGTGGGTTCTACCATCCCGGGGAAAGGGAATTCGGGAGCGGGAAAAGTAAAGGGCAAAGCCTTTACTATTAAAGGTGACCTTGACTGCGCAGGGATCTGTAAGCTCCCGGGGATCGGTGATCTCAACGGCCAGTGTGGACATGTTAAGGGCAGGATCGGTGTCAAAGGGTGCAATGAGCTGATCCAGACATTCCGGGGAAAAGACCGGCTGGTCTCCTTGGATATTGATGATCACTTCGTGGGGTTGGGGGGTGAAAAAACGGCTGGCCTCCCACACCCGATCTGTACCGGATCGCAGATCCCCACGGGTCATGACCGCCTGTCCACCAAAGGCTATGACGGTGTTGAAAATACGGTCATCATCGGTTGCCACCACCACCTGGTCAATGGAATGGGCCTTTGCTGCCTGTTCATAGACCCGCTGGATCATGGGTTTTCCAGCAACCAGTGCCAGGGGTTTTCCGTTGAATCGTTTGGAACCATATCGTGAAGGTATTACGGCAAGAGGCATCTGTATGTACCTTATTTATTATTTTCTTTATAACCCACATGGCAGTGAAAATTTGCTGTAAAAAAAATTAAATCTATTGTTATTTTCATGTGTTGGGGTGTTTTTTTTATGTAATGTCTAGTATCCATCATAACCAAAAGTTGGGGCTTGGTCATAACTTGGGGCACTAGTCCTCATTGGCAAGCCTGATCCCACTGCAAAATGGACCATGTTGTAATCAAGCCCGAAAGTTGCATGCTGGATTAGTAAAACAAACTTGATGATGGATGAGATCTGTTCCAAGTGGGGTTCTATCACAGGGCTGCTTTCCGGTGCAAGGAATATCTGGGATGGTTACGTTTTGGTATGTGGCCGGAGGTTTAGCAAACCTGTCCGCTTTTATTGAAATGATCTGCTCAACTTTCGGACTTCATCTCAAAGCTGGCGTTTTTATACAACTCATGCGCCTGCGGGGTCAGGTTTGTCTTTTGGTTCCTTTGATGACAGGCGGTGTCTTAACTCAAATTGCAACAAAAGCGTCAATAACGCGAGCCTTATCCCACCACGAAAGGCGAATACCGAAAGGTGAGTTATCTGTCTGCAAGGCAGAAAATTTAATAAATAGGGGCAGCACCCCCACGAATTGATCAAAATTGGAAACATCGAAATGGGGTGTTGGTTGCTAAAAGGAACATTTGTGATAAATATTCATTTTTTTTCTTGAAAAAATGGTGGTTTGGTGGTAGCGCCATATTAGGGCTATAACATCAGCTACCACAAATATTGAAACTCTCATGATTACTGTTTATTGGACGGAGTTACAATAAGTTATCAATAACCTCGGGCTGGTAAAGACTGAGTACCCTTTAGACACCGGGTGCTATTCACATGGGATTTACTGAATGCCCGGACTTATTGAGAACTTACGAGTTTCATATAAAAAATATGGGGGCAACATGACAACATTCATAGGAGCCGTGGACCAGGGCACCACCAGTACCCGTTTTATCATATTTGATCGCAAAGGTAATATTGTGGGCCTTGATCAAAAGGAACACCTGCAGATCTTTGAGCGGCCCGGATGGGTGGCCCATGATCCCATGGAAGTGTGGCTCAACACCCGGGAGGTCATTGCCGGAGCACTTGCCAATGCGGGGCTTTCCGGCACCGACCTTGCCGCCATCGGTGTCACCAACCAGCGGGAAACCGTAGTGGTGTGGGACCGGCACACAGGCAAGCCCTTTTACCATGCCGTTGTGTGGCAGTGTGCCCGCACAGATGCAATCTGCCGGAAACTCATGGCCAAGGGCGGCCAGGATCGATTTAAGGCAAAAACCGGTCTCCCCGTGGCCACTTATTTTTCCGGTCCCAAGATTCAGTGGATTCTGGACCATGTGCCGGAAGCAAAGGCGGCGGCCCTGAAGGGGGATGCCCTGTACGGTACCATGGATACCTGGGTAATCTGGAATCTCACCGGCGGTCCCAGCGGTGGTGCCCATGTCACCGACGTCACCAATGCCAGCCGTACCCTTTTGATGGATATAAACCGCCTTGCCTGGGACGAGGATATCCTTGATATTCTCCATATTCCCCCATCCGGTCTTCCCCGCATAGTGCCATCATCGGACAGTGAAACCTGGGGAACCACCCTTAAAGACGGCCCCCTGGGGGCAGAAGTGCCGGTGTGCGGGGATCTCGGGGATCAGCAGGCGGCCTTGTTCGGACAGACCTGTTTTGAAACCGGAGAGGCCAAGAATACCTATGGCACCGGCTGTTTTCTGCTTTTAAACACCGGCATCACGCCCACGGTGTCCACCCATGGCCTTTTAACCACGTTGGCTTACCAGGTGGGGGATGAAAAACCCGTCTATGCCCTGGAGGGCTCCATTGCCAATGCCGGTGCCCTGGTACAGTGGGTCAGAGACAACCTTGGGCTCATAAAAAAAGCCCGGGACATTGAAGCGCTGGCAGCAGCCGTGACGGACAATGGCGGGGTTTATTGTGTGCCTGCCTTTTCCGGGCTGTTTGCCCCCTACTGGCGTTCCGATGCCCGGGGGATCATTGCCGGACTCACCCGCTATGCCAATAAACATCACATTGCAAGGGCCGTGCTGGAGGCCACCGCATACCAGGCAAAGGATATTGTGGATGCCATGAACCTGGATTCCGGGGTGGAACTGACCCGTCTCAAGGTGGATGGCGGCATGATTCATAACCGGCTTCTCATGCAGTTTCAGTCAGATATTTTAAATGTGCCGGTGATTCGACCCCGGGTGGCGGAAACCACAGCACTGGGAGCCGCCTATGCCGCAGGTCTTGCCGTGGGATACTGGTCCGGCATGGATGATCTCAAGGCCAACTGGGAAATCTATGACACCTGGGAACCCCACATGGATTCAAAAGTGCGGGCGCTTGCCTTTGCCGGGTGGAAAAAGGCCGTTGATCGGAGCCTGAACTGGGTGGATCAGGAGAGCGATTAGAGATACGTCTGGTATGACTGCCCTCTCCTGAACAAGAGAACAAGACAATGAGAATGGCATGATGCCGCTCCCGACGGGCGCCCGATGGGGCTCCGAATTCTGGGCAAACGGTATTCAGAGGTTATTGGAGGTCATGGTGTGAACAATCCTTACATCGTTAATGTGATTTTTCCCGTTATCATGGCCATGCTGGCCGTTTTCGTGTATGCCCATAACCCCGGCAGGCTTCAGAACCGTGTGTTTCTAATCATCGGAGTTTGCGCGGCCCTTTTGATCCTGTCCATCTTCATGGCTTTTTTCTATGCAGAAGACCCGGGCATTACCACCCTGTTGAATCGCCTGGCCGTTATTTTTACCCTGTTTCAGGTAGCCATTCATTTTTATTTTTCAATGATTTTTCCGGTGATGCGAATTCAGCGCCCCCTTGTTGCCCTGGCGGTGACCTGTGGACCCGTTCTGGTGCTGGCCCTGCCGGTGATTTTCACTGATTTTTTTGTTAAAACCATGGTGATCCGCCAAGTGGATCACCAACTGGTCATGGTCCGGGAGACCGGGCCCTTGTACAAGGGCCTTTATGCCCCCTTGGTGATGACTTATATTCTTCTGGCCTGTGCCATGTTTGTCCGTCAATATCGCGGTGCCACCATGGGTATTGCAGAAAAACAGGTGCTTTACACGGCGCTTGCCATGGCCGGGGGCGGGGTGGTGGTGGTCCTTTCGTGCATTGTGCTGCCCCTTCTTGGCATCACCCGGTATTACCAGGTGGGCCCCTTTTTCATGGCCCCCCTCTATGTCACCATCATGGCCATCAACATTGTTTCCCTGCGGGCCATGGACATTGATCAGCTCATGGCCAAGCTTGTGCTGTGGGGCCTTTCCATTCTTGTTATTACCGCCCTTATTGGGATTGCCGTGGGGGAAATTTTGACCCATTCCCATCGGTACAGTGTGGCCGGGGGAACCCTGCTGATGGTTGCATGTTTCATGGCGGGGTTTGTTTATATGATGGAGGTTCAGCCCCGTATCGGCAGATGGCTCCAGCGAAAATCCCATGGTTATGCCTTGACCGTGGATCAATTTCACAGCAGGATTCTTCTGCTTAAAACCGTGGCTGAGCTGGCACAATTGATCTGTAGCACCATTGACGCAGTGCTGGAACCTGAAAATGTCTCCGTTTTTCTACGGCATACCGGCAGTACCCGCTTTAGCCTGAAAAAGGGTCTTCACTATGATGGGCCTGCCGTCATAGATGTGGAGCAGGATCACTTGAGAAGCATTCCATTGTTTGACATGGTCATAGAGAAAGAGCAGGTGCTCCACCAGAAACAGTATGACATATACCGGGAAACGGGGAAAAATTATTTTGCAAAATTTAATTGTGTCATCACCATCCCCATCATTTACGAAGAAAAGATAATAGGAGTGATCAACCTGGGTCCCCGGACCCGGGGATTTTACAACCGGGCGGAAATAGCCTTCCTGGAAAAACTCATGGGCGGTATCAATGTGGCATTTTCCAATGCCATGCTTCTGGATCATATTGAAAGCATGAATACAGCCCTGACACGTTTTGTTCCACAAAAGGGGCTTGAACTCATGGGGCATGAACAGATCATTGATGTACGGCTCGGGGATTGCGTGCAGCGGGAGATGACCATTGTCTTCTGTGATATCAAGGGATTCACTGCGCTGTCCGAGCAGATGACGCCCCGGGAGAATTTTCAGTTTTTAAACACCATATTAAAATGCATCAGTCCGGTGATCCGGGGGCATAACGGCTTTATTGACAAATACATGGGGGATGCCATCATGGCCCTTTTTCCGGGATTTCCCCGGGATGGAGTGAATGCCGCCATTGGTATGCTCAGGAGCTTGACAGCCTATAACCGGAATGCTGGAATGGACGGAAACTTTCCGGTTCAGGTGGGCATCGGTGTTCATACAGGGATGCTGATGCTTGGCACCATTGGTGAAGAAAAACGCATGGAAAGTACAGTCATCTCCGATGCCGTGAATCTGGCCCAGCGCATAGAGCGAATGACCCGTTTGTTCGGGGTGTCCCTTATCATCAGTGATCCCGTGGCCCGGGTGCTGGGCAGGGATGAAACAATAGACATCCGACATCTGGGCCATGTAAAGGTCAAAGGGAAAAAAATGCCCGTGTCCCTTTATGAACGGTTTGACGCAGACCCTGATCCCATAAGAAAACTCAAACGGCAAACCCGGGCTCTTTTTGAACAGGGGGTGTCGCATTATTTCTGCAGTGAACGGTCCCGGGCCCTGAGGTGCTTTGAAGCGGTACTGGCCACGGGGCTTGAAGATCCTGCCTCCCGGGCCTATCTACAGGGCCATGAACGGCTTTCCATGGCTGTGCCAGGGGTACCCGGTGGAAACATGCTATCCATCCAGTGAAATATAAAGCGTGGGTGAACAGATCTCCGAGACATCAGAAACCCATGGGTTTCTGCTCCATTGTGTCACCAGGCCATTAATAAAGCTCATACCGAACCAGTCGGCCATCAAGTCCCCCGGCCCGGATGGGTTTACGAAACGAGGCCTTTAATCCCATGAACTGGATATAATCGGGATCACCAAAATAAATATAGGCAGTGGAGCCCTTGCAGCGCTGCTTTAAAAAATCCCCCAGCTGCCGGTGGAACAGCTCCAGGTCCTGATCCTTTCCCAGACGGATGCCATAGGGTGGATTGGCCACAATGAGACTGTTTTCAATGGGGGGGAGGTTGTTGAAATCCATCTGCTCCACCAATACGCGGTTGCCGTGGTGCATGCCCATCAAGTTGGTGCGGGCCGCATCCACGGACACTTCTGAAATATCACTGCCACGGATCAGCCCCGGGTCAATATCCACGATGGCATCATCGGCGGTTTTTTTCACCTGACTCCAAAGGTCCGGGTTGAAATCGGGCAGCTGCTCAAACCCGAATCGTTCCCTGAAAATACCGGCGGGAATATGTGCCTGTGACATCAGGGCCTCACATAAAAGGGTACCGGATCCGCACATGGGATCGTACAGGGGCTGGGTGCCGTCCCAGCCGGACATGCATATGATGGCCGCAGCCACGGTTTCCTGCATGGGGGCCGCCACGCTTTCTTCCCGGTAACCGCGTTTATGAAGAGATCCCCCCGAGGCATCCACGCTGATGGTGGCCTGGTCATGGCGGATGTGAAGATTGATGAGAAGATCCGGGTTCCGGGCATCCACGTTGGGCCGTTTACCGCACCGTTCCCGGAAATAATCCGCAACGGCATCCTTCAGACGAAGGGCCGCAAATTGGGAATGATCCATGGCGCTGTCCGACACATTGGCCGAGATGGCAAAGGTCTGTTTTCTGGACATGAGTTGTTCCCAGCGGATGCGCTTGGCCTGGCGGTACAAGGTGTCGTCATTATCGCAGGCAAAGTTGACCAGGGGGGCCAGTATCCGGGATGCCAGGCGGGTGGCGTAATTGATGTGGTAAAACACGGGTTTTTCCGCTGTAAAATGGATGCCCCGCTGGTCGGTCTCAATGCCGGTGGCACCAAGCCGGGAAAGTTCAGTTGCGGCAAGCTCGATGAGCCCTTCTGAAACCTGGGCAAAATACCGGGCGTTCTGCTGGTAGAGAAAGCCTGTGGCGTAGCGTTTATGTTCGCCGGCCCGTTTTCGGATGATTTTTTTCCGGGGTGTTGAATCAATTCTGTTCATGGTTTTTCACTGGATTTAAGGGTTTTTATGATGGTGTTCACGGCCAGGTCTGTTCCACCCTGGTACCGGCGGATATAACCAAGACCGACGCTTGCGGTCTGCTGTCGCTGGGGGGGGCTGTCAAGAAGACGACACAGGTGGTGGACCACGGTGTCGGTGTCCGAAGCCCGGGTCACCACACCTGCGGTGAACAGTCCCTGTCCCACCCAGTTGAAATTATCAAGGTAAGGCCCGGTCACCGTGGATACACCGCACATCACCGGTTCCATGAAATTTTGACCCCCCAGAGGTTTGAGGCTTCCCCCCACAAAGGCAGCAGTGGCATGGCCACAGGCGGCCTTGAGTTCACCAAAGGTATCCCACAAAATGATGGAGCCGGGCAATACCGGGGCAGTGATGGTGGAACGAAGCTGCCAGGGAATTTTCATTTGGGAAAGGCACGCCTGCCAAAAGGGGATCCGATGCATATGCCGGGGGAACAGGCCCACCACCTGATGGGGATGGTGCTGGAGAATACGCACAAGAATATCGGCCACATGGGATTCTTCTTCCATGCGGATGGAAGCAAGCAGGGTAACAGGGGTGTTGGGGGGGAATGGATGTCGTGGCAGGGGAGTGTTCCATGGCTTGTGGGTCATGTTTCTGGGGATTAGCGTGTCAAATTTAATGTTGTGCATGGTATGGATGGTGGATGCCGGAAAAATTTGCCGGAACCGTCTGGCATCTTCACCGGAAATGGGCAGGATGATGTCCGGGGCCAGGGTTCGACACAGCCGGGGAAAATGCCGGTACCGGGAAACACTTTTTTCTGAAAGCCTGGCATTTACCATGATAACGGGAATCCGGCGGTGTTTCAGACAGGCAAGAAGGCCCGGCCATAATTCGGTTTCCAGGAGCACCATGACAGAGGGACACACCTTTGCCACCGCCTGTTCCATGAGGACCGGGGCGTCAAAGGGAAAAAAGGAAATTTTGACACAGACCTGGGGATCCATGTCCGGGGACCTCAGGCCTTTTTCCAGGATATCCATGCCCTGGATGGTGGTGGTGGTGATAAGGATGGTGAGGGGGCGGTGGAAGGTGATGGCACAGATAAGAGCCACGGCCAGATAGGCTTCCCCCGCCGATGCCGCCTGTATCCAGAGGTCTGCCTTGTCCAGGTGCTCAACGTTTGTGCGCTGGTGAAAGCCCCGCCGCAATCGTGTGTTTTTTTTCAGCCATGGCAATGCCAATTTCCACGCCAGACCATAGAGTCCAAGGCCCTGATGTAATTTCCCCCGATGTCCCATGCCACCCCTTGTCTCATATTTTTTTAATATTGACAACAGTTCTTATTCCATTCCATAATGAAAGGCTTATGAAAACCTTAAATAAAAATACAACACGTCCCCGGGAACGGGTGCTCTTTGGGCTTATTGCCCAACATTGGCAAAAGCTGTTGCTTGCCATGTTCTGCATGCTGATTGTGGCCGGTGCCACATCTGCTTCGGCCTATCTGGTCAAACCCATGCTGGACGATATCTTTGTTAATCGGGACAGTTCCCGGCTTCTTTTGCTGCCCGGTGCCGCCATTTTGATTTTTTTCTTAAAGGGATCCGCCACCTATGGGCAGCAATACTGGATGAACCATGTGGGTCAGCAGATTATAAAGAACCTTCGAAATATGCTTTATGACCGTATCATGGACCTGCCCATGGCTTTTTTTCACCAGGAAAAGACAGGTACCCTCATGTCGCGCATCACCAATGATGTGAACATTGTCAAGGGCATGGTGTCTACGGCCGTTGCCGGACTTCTGCGGGATCTTTTTACGGTGATCGGGCTTGTGGCCGTAATTTTTTACATGGACTGGAAGCTTGCCATGGGGGCCTTTATCGTGCTGCCTGCGGCATTTTATCCGGTGGTGATTTTTGGTCGAAGGGTGCGTCGTTTCAGCACCGGGTGTCAGGAAGCCATGGCTGATCTCAATGTCTTTCTCCATGAAACCTTTGCAGGCAGTAAGATTGTCAAAACCTTTACCCGGGAAGATTACGAGAAAAACCGCTTCCATGATAAGTCCGAACTCCTGTTCAAGCTGGAGATGAAGTCGGTGATTGCCAAGTCGTTGTCCTCCCCTGTCATGGAGTTTCTGGGGGGAATCGGCATTGCCTTTATCATCTGGTTTGGTGGTTCCCGGGTGATTTCCGGGGCATCCACCACAGGCACATTTTTTTCTTTTCTGACGGCGGTGATGATGCTTTATGCCCCGGTGAAGAAACTTGCGGCCCTTAACAACACCGTCCAGGAGGGCATGGCCGCGGTGGCCCGGATTTTTGAAATCATTGATCGTCCTTCGGAGATAAGAGAGGTGTCTTCTTCCCTTGCCCTCCAGGGGTCCGCCGTGGAGGTGATCTTTGACGGGGTGGGGTTTACCTATGACATTGATGAAGAAGCGGTGCTGACAGACATTGATCTGACGGTGAAGCCCGGGGAGGTACTGGCACTGGTGGGCATGAGCGGCGGAGGGAAAACCTCCCTGGTGAATCTTATCCCCAGGTTTTATGATGTCACGTCGGGGGCACTTTACCTCAACGGGCGGGATGTAAAAAGCCTAGGCATTAAATCCCTGCGGGAGAAAATTTCCATTGTCACCCAGGAACCGGTGCTTTTTAATGACACAGTTGCCGCCAATATTCGATATGGTCGTGCATCGGCAACGGATAAGGATGTTGAGACGGCGGCAAAAAAAGCCTTTGCCCATGACTTTATCATGGGGTTTCCCAAGGGCTATGATACCCTTATCGGAGAGCTTGGCAGTCGGTTGTCCGGTGGAGAAAAACAGCGCCTTTGCATTGCCCGGGCCTTGATCAAGGATGCGCCCATTCTTATCCTGGATGAAGCCACCTCTGCTCTGGATTCCCAGGCAGAACAGGTGGTTCAGCAGGCCCTGGCCAATCTCATCAAGGGTCGTACCACTTTTGTCATTGCCCATCGCCTGTCCACGGTGGATCATGCCCACCGCATTGTGGTGCTGGAAAAGGGGCGGATACGGGAGCAGGGCACCCATGAAGAGCTCATGGCCCTGGAGGGGAAATATTACACCCTTCGCACCATGCAGAACCCGGGAGAAGTCCTGGGATAATTTTTTTATAAAAGGAGAAAACAATGGCGGTTTCGGAAGAATTGCTCAATATACTGGCCTGTCCCCAGTGCAAGGGGAATATTTACCTGAACGAGGAAAAGAACGGTTTGATCTGTGATAAATGCCGGCTGGAATATGAGATCCGGGATGATATTCCCATCATGCTGGTGGAAGAAGCAAAGGCGCTTGATAAGTGAGTACCCCGAAAAAACCCGATGCGGCAAAACTTGTCATCAGCGTGTTCATGAATGATAAAACGCTGTTTGATGAACTGTTGCCGGTGCTGGAAACGGCCTTTGGTCCGGTGGAACAGGTCAGCGACTGGTTTGATTTTGATTACACCGACTATTACCAGGGGGAGATGGGAAGCCCGTTGTTCCGGCGTATGCTCTCGTTTAAGCAGCTCATTGCCCAGGATGATCTGGCCCGCATTAAGGAAACCACCAATGCCATGGAAAAGACCTGGTCTGTGGGGGAGCGACGGAACTTAAACATTGATCCCGGATATCTCCTGCTGTCCCGGTTTGTGCTGGCCACGGGCAAGGATTTTTCCCATCGTATTTATATTGGCCGGGGTATTTATGCCGAGGTGACCCTGATGTTTAAAAAAGGGGCATTCCATACCCTGGCATGGACCTATCCCGATTATGCCTCCGCCGAGATGACAAATTTTCTTTTGTCTGTGCGCCGGGGTTACGTGGCCGACCTGAAATAAAGGCCCTGTTCATAAATCCCGGCTGGCCGAGTTTGTGACCAGGCCCGAAATAAATTTAATGGAGTTGTTAACATAAAATGATTAAAAGCATGACCGCCTTTGCTGAGGCCACCCACACCGTGGCACCCATCACCTGCCATGTGGAAATAAGAACCTACAATTCCCGACATCTGGATGTGGCCCTTTATCTGCCCCGGGCCTTCAGTCGCCTGGAGGAGGGGATAAAAAAACAGGTGGCCCAATACGTGGCCAGGGGACGGGTGGAAATCCGGATAAATCTGGAAGAACAGGCCCAAGACACCCCGCTGTTTCAGGTGGATCTACCCCGGGCCCAGGGGTATTATAAGGCCCTTTGCACCCTGCGGGAACAATTTCAGCTGAAAGATCCCATTACCCTTGATCAACTGCTGGAGGGCCGGGATATGATCCTGGCCGCAGAAAAGGAAACCAACGCCGATCAGGTGGAGGCGGTGGTCACCCATGCCGTTGACATGGCACTAGCAGGTCTTGATGAGATGCGCACCGTGGAAGGAAGAAACCTGGCCCGGGATTTGCTGGCCCGCATGGATGATATAGAAAGCCGCATGGACGGCATAGAAGCCGATGCCGCGGTCCTTCCTGAGCTTTACAGGCAGCGCCTCCTTGACCGCATGGAAACCCTCACCCGGGGCGTAGAAGGCTTTGATCCGGTACGTCTGGCCCAGGAAGCGGCCCTTCTGGCAGATAAGAGTGATATCTGTGAAGAGATTGTCCGGGCAAGGAGCCACATTCAGCAGTTCCGGGACATTGCAGATGCCCATGAGCCCGGGGGACGAAAGCTCAATTTTCTCATCCAGGAGTTTAACCGGGAGTTTAACACCATGGGTTCCAAGTCCGGGAAGGCAGCTCTGTCCCACACCATTGTGGAATTAAAGTCCGAGCTTGAAAAAATCAGGGAACAGGTACAAAACATCGAATAGGCAGGTGAAAAAATGGACAAAGAACTGTTAAATCTGGGGTTTGGCAGCACGGTAGTGGCCCAACGTGTGGTCACCATACTGGCACCCAATTCATCTCCCATGAAACGACTTAAAGATGAGGCAAAGGATGAAAGACGTCTCATTGATGCCACCCACGGCAGAAAAACCCGGGCCATGGTGGTGACGGACAGCAACCATGTGATCCTGTCTGCCATCCAGGCAGAAACCCTGTCCCAGCGGTTTCTCCTGGTGGGTAAAGAGACAAAGGAGAAGAACGAATGACCTGTGCATGCAAGACGGAAGCCCAGGGGGAGAAAAGCATGTCCCAAATCCGGACCCACCGGGCAGGGCTTTTTGTGGTGTCCGCACCCTCCGGGGCCGGTAAAACCACCCTTTGTACCCGGATGCTTGAAATGTTTCCCAAGCTTTCCTATTCCATTTCCCACACCACCCGGGCGCCCCGGGGCAATGAAAGGGACGGGGTGGATTATTTTTTTATCACGCCACACGTCTTTAAAGAACGCATTGAGCAGGATGCCTGGGCCGAGTGGGCCCAGGTACACGGCAATTATTATGGTACCTCCCGGGCCTTTATCGCCCGGCAGCTGGAACAGGGAAATCCACTTCTTCTGGACATTGATGTCCAGGGTGCCCGGCAGATTCGAAAGGCATATCCCGGGGCCATCAGCATTTTTATCAAGGCCCCATCGGTTGATGTGCTGGAGGCCCGTCTTAGAAACCGGGGTACGGACACCGATGCCGTGATTGCCCATCGCCTTGAAAATGCCCTTGTGGAAATGGCAGACATACCTCTTTTTGACCATGTCATTGTCAATGACGATGTGGACACAGCTGCCCGGGAAATGGCCGATATTATTTGCAGGGCAGGTGCTGCGTGACATCCCCCAATGATATGGAAAACCGGAAAAAGAAATCTGCCGGCAGAAGACCCGGCACTGCCCGGAAAAATCATGGGGATACTCTCCCTGGCACAGGCCGGAAGCCCTTTTTTAAAAAACAGGCCCCGGTTCAGGGACATGGACTGGATGCGGATCAGGAGGTCCTGGCCGGGGTGCACTGCGTCCGGGAGGCCCTGAAGGCCGGAAAGCGAAAGTTTCATCGCGTTCATCTTACGGACTCATCTCCCCGGGATCGGCTTCGCAGCATTGTGGAGCAGGCCGCAGATTTGGACATCCCCGTGGAAATCCTTTCTTCCGAAGCCCTGGATATCCTGTGTCCGGATGTGAGACACCAGGGAATTGTGGCTGTGGTGGGGCCATTGCCCCTGATCCGGGCGGAAACCGCCCTATCGGAAATGGACAAGGTCACCGACGGTTCTTTTATTGTCATCCTGGAATCCATGGAAGATCCCCACAATCTCGGAGCCTTGATCCGCACGGCCCTTTGCGCCGGGGTGGATCACATTGTTTTGCCCCGGGATCGGGCAGCGTCTCCCACCCCTGCGGTGTCCCGGGCATCGGCCGGGGCCATGGAGCATGCCTCCATCTGGAGTGTTACCAACACCACCAGCCTGATCCGCTCCCTGAAAAAACGAGGCTTCTGGGTGGCAGGTCTGGATGCCGACGGTGAGCAGTCGGTGTTCCAGGCGGATCTCACCGGAGATATTGCCCTGGTGGTGGGGGGGGAGCACAAGGGCATCCGGCCCCTGGTGAAAAAAGAGTGCGACTTTATCCTTTCTCTGCCCATGGCCCGGGGGGTAACCTCGTTGAATGCCTCGGTGGCCGGGGGGATTGCCATGTATGAGGTGCTCAGACAACGCAATGATGCCCGGAAACCCCAATAAATAGATGATTGCGTTTGCCCCCCTGGTTCATGCTGTCCGGGATACCCTTGGCTACTTGTGGAACACCGGGGTGGATCAATTGTTCCCCCGAAGGTGCATGGGGTGCCGGGTGCTTATTCCTTCAGATTCTTTCCGTGGTGCCGGGAGATCCGTGTCCATGGAAATGGGGATGAAACCCGGAGACCTGGTCGACGATGTGTTCATCGACGAGCAATTTTATCTGCTTTTATCTCCTTTTTTCTGTGCAGAGTGCATGGCCGGGGGCCTTGTGCCCCTGACGTCTCCCCGGTGCCGTCGATGCGCCGACGCGCTTGCCCCTGGAACGCCTTGTGGGCAATTGTGCCGGACCTGTGCCGGGAGCCCTGCCGTCATTGGCCGGGTCCGGGCCGTGGCTGGCTATGGTAAGGGGCTTCTTGATGCCATTCATCTGTTAAAGTACAATGGCAGGATCGCCCTGTCCCGGCCCCTGGGCCAGCTGTTGTTTCTGACCTTCTGCCGTTATTTTTCAAATCAGAACATTGACCTGATTGTGCCCATTCCCCTGCACAGGTCCCGCATGGTAAGTCGCGGATTTAACCAGGCATTTTTACTGGTGCAGCACTTTGAAAAAAAATGGCGTCTCTGCCATGGAAAAAAGCCCTGCTGGAAGGTGGATTACCCCTTGCTCAAGCGATGGAGAAACACTGCTTCCCAGACCGGGTTTAACAGCCGGGAGCGTAGAAAAAATCTGGAAAACGCCTTTGTTGTCACTGCCCCGCATCGGGTAAAAGGCAAGTTGGTCTTGCTGGTGGATGATGTGTACACCACCGGGTCCACCTGCATGGAAGCGGCCGGGGCATTGCGCCGGGCCGGGGCCGCATCCGTGGATGTGCTGGTGCTTGCCCGGGCGTGAGTATGCAGGAGATCCTGTTGCAAGGAAGATGGCATGATGCCGCCCCCCCCAACGGCCGCTCGATCCGGCCCCGGACCATCGGCGGCCCATTTGCCCTGCCGGTCTAAAGCGCAGGAACTGCGGGCAGGTTTGTCCTCAAACAGCCTGCGCTTCTTAACGCCCGGCAGGGCAAAAGGGCTGATCGCCTTTCGTTCCGATCGTGCCGGACCGGCCGCCCGTTGGGGGCTCTGCAGAGGTTGCCCCAAAGTTTTATTTTCTAATAAAAAGAACGGATGTACATGAAAAACACAAAACTGATTGAAAGACAGGCCGTGGCCAGTCTGGGGGAATCCCTTCGGAGCCAGGGCCGCACCATTGTATTTACCAACGGCTGCTTTGATATCCTCCATGCCGGTCATGTGTCTTACCTGCAGGAAGCTGCCGACCAGGGGGATGTGCTGGTGCTGGGCCTTAATTCCGACGCCTCGGTGAGTCGTATCAAGGGGCCGTCACGGCCGGTGATTTCCCAGGAGCACAGAAGCCTTGTGGTGGCGGCCCTGGCCTGTGTGGACCATGTGGTGATCTTTGACGAACCTGATCCCGGTGATCTGATCCGGGAACTGCGTCCCCATGTGCTGGTCAAAGGGGCCGACTGGGCTGAAAGCGATATCATCGGCGGGGATACGGTAAAGCAGGACGGGGGCCGGGTGGTGCGCATTGCCCTGGAACCGGAAATCTCCACAACCATTATAATTGAGCGGATTGTTCATCGGTTTTTGTAACCGGCAGGGCAAATGGGCGGATCGCCTTTGGGTCCGAATGGGCCGGATCGGGTGCCCGTTGGGGGGCTCTGCTGAGGATACGCCAACGTCCCATTATTGTGACCTGACCTCGTTTTGGCATATTCGGCTGGCAAAAATTTGAACATTGAGTAAAAAGGAAGTTTTTTTATGGACATGATTCAATTGAAATCCCTTGGGGGGCACCCGGGTTTTGTACATGGTATATTTACCCGCAGAAATGGGGTCAGCGCCCCGCCCTATGATGCGCTTAATGTGGGACTTTCCGCAGGGGATGCGCCGGATCATGTCCGGGAAAACCGCAGGCGTATTGCCCGGCATCTGGGTTTTGAAACAAGCCTTTATCTCCATCAGGTCCACGGCACCGAGGTGGCGGTGGTGAAAGAGCCCCCGGATCCCGGCGTTCATCTGATGGCGGACGGTGCTGTTACCAACATTTCCGGACTGCTTGTGGTGATACAGGTGGCAGACTGCCAGGCCGTGGTGATGTATGACCCGGTAAAGCAAGTGGTGGCCAATGTGCATTCGGGCTGGCGGGGCAGCGCGGGTAATATCATCGGCCGGGGGGTGACGGTGATGACAGACCAGTTTGGCTGTGATCCCAAAGATATCCGGGCCGGTATCGGACCGTCCCTGGGCCCCTGTTGTGCGGAATTTATCCATTATGAAACCGAACTTCCCCGGTCTTTTCTGCTCTACCGCCAGGGGCGGCATCATTTTGATTTCTGGCGTATCAGCCGGGATCAGCTCCAGGAAAAGGGCATAGCGCCCCATCACATAGAAACGGCGGATATCTGCACCCGGTGTCATGCGGATCGGTTTTTTTCCCACCGCCATGAACGACCCACGGGCCGATTTGCCGTGGCTGCAGGCCTATTACCCCATTAAAGGAATGAAAATATGACAGAAAGCGAAATCATAAGGCTCACCGAAAAGGTAAAGGCGGCCGGTTGAGCGGCCAAAATTGATCCAGGGGCACTGGATCGAATTGTGGGAGGACTTAAAGCTAAAACGCACCCAGATCTTATTGTGGGGCTTGGTACCAGTGATGATGCAGGCGTGTTTCGGATAACACCAGACATTGCCCTGATCCAGACCCTGGATTTTCTCACCCCGGTCACCGATGATCCCTATGCCTTTGGTCAGATTGCCGCAGCCAACTCCTTAAGTGATGTCTATGCCATGGGGGGGACACCTCTACCGGCCATGAACATTGTCTGTTTTCCCAGTGAGGATCTGCCGGAATCGGTGCTCCAGGAGACCCTCCAGGGAGGGCTTGACAAGATTCACGAGTCCGGGGCCACCCTGGTGGGGGGGCACAGCGTGGATGATCCCGAGTTTAAATATGGGCTGTCCGTCACCGGTGTGGTTCATCCGGACCGGGTGCTCACCAACCACGGTATCCGTACAGGTGACAGAATACTTTTAACCAAGCCCGTGGGTACCGGCATTGTGGCCACGGCGGTGAAGGCAAAGCTTGCCGATGCGGCCACCACCCGGGAAATGGTAAAAATTATGGCCACCTTGAATCGCGGGGCCGCAGAAATCATGGCCCGGTTTGATGTGGGGGGCTGCACCGATGTCACCGGGTTCGGCCTGGCAGGACATCTGCTGGAAATGGCCCGGGGAGGGCGCAGGCATATTTCTCTTTTCACCCGGGACGTACCCATCATCGCAAATGCGAAAAACTGGGCTGCCATGGGCATGGTCCCCGGCGGGGCTTATCGCAATCGCAAATACAGTGAGTCGGGCATGGAAATTCCGGAAACCATGGATAAAATATTGGTGGATCTGATGTTTGATCCCCAGACATCGGGGGGACTTCTCATCAGTCTTAAAAAAAACCAGGTGGATGAATGCCTTTCTGCGCTGAAGGACAACGGTATTGGTGCCGCCCTGGTGGGGGAGGTCATGGGGGATCATACCTGCGGCAAAGTAACCCTGGTATAATTTTTTTTGACATTGACTTGGTATGAATCATGTGCTAATTCCACTTAACAAAGTGATCTTGTCCATTGGTACCCGATGGGTGCCGTGATAGGATCCAAAAAGAAGGTACCATGAAAAAAGAGACATCAAAGACCATTCGGGAACTGGCCTATTACAGCAGTCTCGGGCTTTCCGTGGCCATTTCCATATTTCTCGGACTGTTTGTCGGAATCTGGCTGGATGGTAAATTTGATACAAAACCGGTTCTAACCCTGGTGGGCCTGGGGCTTGGCATCGCCGCCGGGTTTCGGAATCTGGCCATGGCGGCAAAGAGGAGCCGAAAGTTGTAGGTATATGAATATTCATCAGCGCATGATTAAATTTGTGACCACCACCAACTGGTTTCTTTTCGTGGTGGGAAGCCTTCTGGGGTTTATTAATACCCCCTATCTGTTTGCCATGGGTATTTTAACCGGTGCACTTCTGGTAACCTTGAATTTTCATTTCTTAAGGCACACCCTGTACAAGGCCCTGGATCCATCCAGAGGATCATCGGCTCGATCGGTGATGGGGGTTGTGCTTATCAAGTATTATATTCGATTTGCAATAAGCGGAATTGTGATATTCGCGCTTATAAAAGGAAATATTGTTGATCCGTTGGGTCTGATTCTGGGCCTCTCGGTTGTGGTTGTCAGCATAATGGCAGCAACCACGCTGGAATTAACAAGACTTATTTTTAAGGAGGCGGTCTAAGGTGGAACATCCATATCTATTTTTTGTAAAGCTGTTCGAGTTGATTGGTCTGGGCCATTTTGCTCATACCAGTGTACATGTGATTTATATGTGGGTTGTCATGGGTATTCTTATTGGTTTTGGATGGCTTGCGGGGAAAAATCCCCAGCTGGTGCCGGCACCGGTGCAGAATGTCTTTGAAGTATTGATTTCAGGACTCGAGGAGTTCATGGTTGGTATCTGCGGCGAAGAGGGTAGATGGCTTTTTCCCCTGGCGGCAACCATTTTTATTTTTGTCTTTCTGGGTAACCTCATCGGTCTTGTTCCCGGATTTTTTCCCCCCACTGCCAGTCTCAATACCACCGCAGCCCTGGCGCTTATCACTGTTATCTGGACCCATGTCATCGGTATTAAATACCATGGTGCCAACTACTACAAACATTTTATCGGCCCGGTGTGGTGGATGATTCCCATCATTCTGCCCATTGAACTCATCGGTCATGTGGCCAGAATTCTTTCCCTCTCCTTCCGTCTTTTTGGAAACATGATGGGACATGAGCTGGTTCTGGGTATCCTCTTTGCACTGGCAGGTGCGTTCTTTGCTCCGCTGCCCATCATGGCTCTGGGTATCTTTGTGGCCCTGGTACAGGCCTTTGTGTTTTTTCTCCTGGCCGTCATGTACTTCACCGGTGCCATGGAACACGCGCATTGATATAGCTGCCACGGGCAGACCGTCCTGGGTGGTACAAGCTTCCACCCACAACTAAGATTGAAAATTTTGCCTTGTTTGTCTGGACTTTATTATAATGGGCATGTCCTGGCGGACACAACGAAGCATGAAAATGGTAATATGCCGCCCCTCCCCCGACGGGCAATGGGCCCGGACCGGAACTGTAGACAGTTCGATTGTCCGGTTCCTATTGCCCATCGGGGGAGGGGCTCTGCTGAGGTAGACTTGAAGGCTACCTTTTTATATAAATGAAAAAAGAAACAAGACCTTTGTTTTGATATAAGCGATTTTTGTTGTGGCAGGTTGTTCTGGCACAACGTTTGGGTAAAATGCGGGGACCTGGAAGAAGCCGCAGAAACATTAATTTATTTTAATCAGCTAGAAGGAGAAAACAAATGGATTTTTTTACCGCATGTGTATGGGCAGCTGGTGTTGCTATTGGAATCGCAGCTTTCGGTTGTGGTATTGGTCAGGGCATGGGCGTTAACGGTGCTGTTCAGGGTATTGCCAGAAACCCTGAGTCTTCAGGTAAAGTAACTGTAACCCTGCTCATCGGTCTTGCCATGATCGAGTCTCTGTGTATTTATGCACTGGTTGTTGCACTGATCCTTATCTATGCACATCCCCAGGCTGCAGAATTTGCAAAGATCGTTGCGGGTCACTGATCCATACACGAGTGAGATAGTTTTTGCATGACAAAGGGCGTTAATGCCGGTTATCCGGTTTTAACGCCCTTTTTGTATTTAGGGCTTGGTCATACTTAGGGCCAGTCGTCATCATTGGCGGGCCGACGGGGTCAGGCTATGTGGTATTAGAGGCTGAGTTTGTTTCAGGCTCTATGGTTTTGTCAACTATCTGTGTTTTAAAGATGAGATTTAAACAAAAGCGCCAGTAACGCAGCCTGCCCCATTCCCAAGCTTGCTTAACCCACAATTTCCATGTTGTTGAAAAAATGGCCGATCTCAAAGGCTGCTGTTTCCGGGGCATCAGACCCGTGGACCACATTTTTTTCAATGTCTGTGGCAAAATCCCTTCGTATGGTGCCTTCCTCGGCATCTTTGAAATTGGTGGCTCCCATGAGTTTGCGGTTTCTGGCAATAACATCCTCGCCTTCAAGCACCATGGCCACAATGGGACCGGAGGTCATGAATTCAATTAGGCTGTTAAAAAAGGGGCGTTCCTTGTGTACGGCATAAAACCCTTCTGCCTGTTTTTTTGTCAGCTGCATTTTTTTCATGGCCACAATTTTAATTCCGGCGGTTTCAAAGCGTTTGATTACTTCACCAATGATGTTTTTTGCAACACCATCCGGCTTGATCAATGATAATGTTCTTTCCATTTTTTTGTCCTTATATTGTTAAAGGGGGTGATATCGTGATATTGTAAAAGATATTGATATCGTGTGCAGGATTTACCAAAACTTATGGGGTAAGTCAATACCTGCTTCCCCGGGCGGTTGGTGTAACCGTTGTCAGGAGCGGATAGTGAGCCCATCGTTCCCCTTGTCTCTAGATTAGAATTGCGGGTGCTTCTTGACAATCCTTTCCCATGTGGTTAAGTTAAAACCAATTCGGCGAATAGGGAGCTGAGCTAACACCCAAAAAAACAAGGAGCATTTATAATGATTGACATGACCGATGCTGCAAAAACGCAGTTGGAAGAATATTTCAGTGGCAGGGAGCCTTCTCCCATCAGGATCTTTCTAAATTCCGGTGGCTGAGGCGGCCCCTCACTTGCAATGGCTCTGGATGAGCCAAAAGACAGCGATGATGTGTACGAAGTGAAGGGTTACAAACTGGTTGTGGACAAGACTTTCATGCAGCAGGCCAAAATGATCAAGATTGATTTCACAGGTATGGGTTTCAGCCTGGAATCCAAACTTGACCTTGGCGGATCAGATTGCGGCAGCTGCGGTTCAACCGGTTCCTGCTGTTCATCATAACACTCATCAGGTCTGAGACCTGATACGCGTATAATAAAAGAAGGCGACTCCCCCCATTGTGGGGTTTCGCCTTTTTTTTATTGCCCTTGCCAGCTCCAGGCAAAAATGATATTCAAAAAGTTTTCATGTAACATAAACTGTACAGGTTCTGTTGCCAGGGGCACCTGATTTTGTCGGATTCGGAAAGTTTCCGGATTCGCGGCCTTGGGTCCCATGATACGCACATCGTTTGGAAGGAAAAATCCATGGGTAAAACAATAGCTGAGAAAATTTTTGAGGGACATCTGGTGGACAATCCCTCCGGGGACATCCAGGTGATTCGCCTGGATGCGGTTTTCTGTCACGAGATTACAACCCCCATTGCCATCACCGATCTAATGGCCCGGGGAAAAGACCGGGTGTTTGATGCCACAAAAATCAAGGCCGTCATTGACCATGTCACTCCGGCCAAGGATTCCAAAACTGCCCTGCAGGGCAAGATTCTCCGGGACTGGGCCCGACGGCATGATATCACCGATTTTTTTGACATCGGCCGCAATGGGGTGTGCCATGCGATTTTTCCGGAAAAGGGATTTGTCCGGCCCGGATACACCATTATCATGGGGGATTCACACACCTGCACACATGGGGCCTTCGGGGCCTTTGCCGCCGGTGTGGGCACCACTGATCTGGAAGTGGGTATCTTAAAGGGTGTTTGCGCCTTTAAAAAACCCCTTTCCATGAAGGTGAACATCACCGGAACACTTCCCTGCGGCGTGTTTGCCAAGGATGTGATCCTGGGCCTCATCGGGAAAATCGGTGTTAATGGTGCCACCAACCGGGTGCTGGAATTTTCCGGCAATGTGGTGGCGGCCATGACCATGGATCAGCGCATGACCCTTTGCAACATGGCTGTGGAGGCCGGTGCCACCAGTGGTATCTGCGCCCCGGATGCCGTCACCGTGGATTATCTCTGGCCTTTTATCAAGGACGAGTATGAAACAAAAGCGGCGGCACTCACCGCATTCCAGGCCTTTGCCCCGGATGCCGATGCCGTTTACAGCGAGGTTATTGATTTTTCTGTCTCCGATCTTGTACCCCAGGTGACCTTTGGTTTTAAGCCCGACCAGGTGAAACCCGTGGCGGAGATGGCAGGCACCCCCATTGATCAGGTGTACATCGGCTCCTGCACCAACGGCCGGTTTGAAGATTTGGAGATTGCCGCCGGTATCATTGACGGTAAGCAGATTAACCCCCTGGTTCGGGCCATTGTCAGCCCGGCCACTCCGGACATCTACAGCCGGGCCCTTTCGGCAGGACTTATAAAAAAATTCATGGATGCCGGGTTCTGTGTTACCAATCCCACCTGTGGCGCATGCCTTGGCATGAGCAACGGTGTACTGGCGGATGGCGAGGCCTGTGCCGCCACCACCAACCGAAATTTCAACGGCCGCATGGGGAAGGGCGGCATGGTGCATCTCATGAGTCCGGCCACGGCAGCGGCCTGTGCCCTCAGTGGCACCATTTCCAACTCCCCGCTTTTTCAGTCAGAAGGAGATAAGTGATGAAAAATTTCAACGGCACCGTCCTCTTTCTGGACCGCTCGGACATTAATACCGATGAGATCATACCGGCCCGATACCTGACGGAAAGCACTAAAATCGCTTTAAAACCCAATCTTCTGGAAGATCTGGTGCTGGACGGCTTTGATCCCGCCCGGGACATAGATGGCAAGGCTGTGGTTATCACCCGGGACAACTTCGGCTGCGGTTCCTCCAGAGAGCATGCTCCCTGGGCCTTTGAGGTCAACGATATCAACCTTGTCATTGCATCGGGGTTTGCACGGATTTTCCGTCAGAACATGTTCAACTGCGGCATGATGGCCATTGAGCTGGATAAAGATGTCATTGATGGCATTTTTTCAGATTTTTCCGGTAAGGTGACCACCCTGGAGACCGACATTGACAAGGGGGTTTTTACCCTCAGTGCAGACGACCTTTCCCGGCAGATTCCCTTCACCGTCAGTGATTTTGATCTTTCCCTGGTCAAGGCCGGGGGCTGGGTGGATTTTGCGGATCAGAATTATTAAAAACAGCCATCGAGCCGGGGCCGGTATTACGCCATCGTCATACGTCGTTGTGTCCATCAGACCATGGCGGTTTATATGAAAAGGTAGCCTTCAAGTTTACCTAAGCAGAGCCGTTCCCCCGATGGGCAATAGGAACCGGACAATTGAGCTGTCTACAGTTCCGGTCCGGGCCCATTGCCCGTCGGGGGGGGCGGCATAATACCATTTGGCTCCGCGTCTACGACCCTATCTTCGTTGTGTCTGGCAGGACATGGCAGTTATCTGGGAACCACCGACAGGGGAAAAAACAATGAAAATAATCGAACCCTATTTTGAAATACTGCACATGGCCGAAGAAGAGGAGGTGTACCGCCTTCTGGAGCTGGCGGCCCGGACCTGTTATAAGTCCGAAGACAAGATTGCCCAGGGCACAGCACCGGAGCTGCTGCGACGCTTGATGAAAACCGGCCATGAAAGCGTCATTGAGCATATTTCCATTTCCGTGCGCATTGTGTGCGATCGGGGCATCACCCATGAGCTGGTGCGTCACCGCCTCTGTTCCTTCTCCCAGGAGAGCACCCGGTACGCCAATTATGGAAAGGAAAAATTCGGCCGGGAAATAACCGTGATCCGCCCCTTTTTCTGGGGGGAAGGCAGCCCTGAATTTGAGGTGTGGAAACGTTCCATGGAAGCTGCCGAAAAGGCATATCTGTCGCTCCTGGACATGGGTGCCCGGCCCCAGGAGGCCCGCAGCGTGCTGCCCAACAGCCTTAAAACAGATATTGTCACCACGGCCAACATCAGAGAGTGGCGTCATATCTTTAACCTGCGCTGCTCCAAGGCCTCTCATCCCCAGATCCGCCAGATCATGCTGCCCTTGCTTGCTGCCTTTTACCAGCGCCTGCCCGTGCTCTTTGAAGCCCCGTATGAGAAGTACCAGGCAGATATCCACGCTTTTGATAAATAGCGTTTGGGGTCAAGCGTTTGGGGTCAGGCTTGGCTTATTGGCGTTTCTTTTTATATGAAAAGGTAACCTTTAAATTTACCTCAGCAGAGCCGCTCCCTGACGGGCAATAGGAACCGGACAATTGAGCTGTCTACAGTTCCGGTCCGGGCCCATTGCCCGTCGGGGGCGGCGGCATATTACCCTTTCCATCATTATTTGTTGTGTTGGCAGGCAGAAATGACGGTTATAAGAAAAATCAGCACCAAAGCATCCACACCAGACCGTCTAGGCAGGTCTGATATTCCTTTCTTTGGTCTTTACTCCAGAGTCATAAGTTCTCATAACATCTTGAAATCATTATACCATGTCCAATGGATTCTCAAAGTCCAGGCTTAATGATTTCAATGGGTTATCTAAAATCAAAAGAAACCATGGTGAGAACGTATGACTGACGAAGTCTTTAGTCCTTGGATTGGGTGACCAGAAGCAGGCCGGAGGTAAGGGTGATGCTTGCCGTTGATGCGGTAAACCGGTTGCTGATACCTGTGGAATCCCCCCGGAAGAGGGTGGCGTTTAAGAGGGGAAAGGCAAGGCCGGTGAGGGTGATGCCACAAACCTTCCGGGACACGGGAAGGATGGATACAAAGGTGTTGGGACGGTTTTCAAGGGTGATCTGATCCCGAACCAGGTGCATCTCATTGTGATCATCCACCATGGAGCAGGCCACCCCCATGGCGGAAATTTTCTCCATGAGGAAAATATTGGCCAGGGTGTGATCCATGCGGGTGCCGGTGGTGCCAAGAAAGGTGATGTGGGTTGCCCCGTTGTCCACGGCCCATTTTGCGGCAAGCTCGGTGTCCGTGTAATCCTTGTCCACGGGGTGCCGGATAAACAAAACACCGGCAGCTTCAAGATCCCTTTGATGGGATGGCTTGATGGAATCCAGATCCCCCATGACTACATGGGGGACAATGCCCATGGCAGCCAGATGCCCGGCCCCGCCATCGGCGCACACCACCCGGTCTGCTTGGGAGACCATAGATGTAAAGATGCCGGGCTCCCGCAGGGTGCCGCCAGCTGCAACAATGACTTTCATTTTTTCACCCTGGATACAATCATTGGTTAATCCTTACTATCCAAGTAATTTTCAGACTTTTGGGACATCAGTGGAAACCTTTCCGGATGCACTATGGATTCGATCCCTAAGTCCACGTCAAGGTCAGGCGTGCGTTATTGACGTTTTTGTTTAAAATTATCTTTATTCTTAGATGCTTGTCAAAAACACAATAACACAAGCCTGACCCCGTTGGCCCGCCAATTGAGAAGAATGGCCCATCTTGTGACCAAGCCCGAATAATAAAAACAACTTGATTATCAAGTATAACTCAATTTGGTGTAAGGAGCAAGGTGGAACCCTGACAATCCCGGGCCGGATCGGTGGGGTGTGGGGGACGCAGGTTACCATTTGCATTATCGCTTATTTCGGCAGCCCGGCATGGCCGTTAAAGGGAACAGCTTGATTAGTTCTTGACAATTTTGTCTGGTTTGCTTTAGATTGACTGTTTACAGTTTTTATGGGCCTGTGGTCAACATCATTTGTGTGGAGCGTCTGCTTTACCGTAAAAAAATGAGGTCCATATTTAATTGTTGGGGTTTGCTCACAACCTCGGCCATTTATTTGAAATAACACAAATATAATAGATACACCCCAGTGTGGAGGACAGATGGACTATAAGAAAACGTTGAACCTGCCGGTGACCAAGTTTGCCATGAAGGCAAATCTTGCCAACAAAGAACCCGGCCAGCTGAAGGAATGGGAAGAAAACGGTCTTTATCAAAAAATGCGCCAAGCCGCCAAGGGACGTCCTTCTTTTATTCTCCATGACGGCCCTCCCTATGCCAACGGCCATCTCCACATCGGTCATGCCATCAATAAGATCTTAAAGGATATCATCATCCGGTCCAAACAGATGGATGGATTTGATGCCCCCTATGTGCCGGGATGGGACTGCCACGGCCTTCCCATTGAGCACAATGTGGATAAAAAACTGGGCTCAAAGAAAAAAGAGATGACCCCGGTGGAAGTTCGCCAGGCCTGCCGGAAATATGCCGCAGGCTTTGTGGATATTCAGCGGGATGAGTTCAAGCGTTTCGGCGTGGCCGGCGAGTGGGAAAAACCCTATCTCACCATGAACAACGCCTACGAGGCACGCATTGCCAAAGAGTGCGGTGAATTTGCCCTGAGTGGCGACATGTTCCTGGGGAAAAAACCCATCTACTGGTGCTGCTCCTGTGGGACGGCCCTGGCCGAGGCGGAGATTGAATACCATGACCATGGGTCACCCTCCATCTATGTGAAGTTTCCCTTAAAGGATGACATCAGCGATCTGGTGCCGGCCCTGAAAACGGAACCCTCCGAACAGACAGCCTCCATGGTGATCTGGACCACCACCCCCTGGACCATCCCCGCCAACCTTGGCGTGTGCCTGCATCCGGATTTCATCTATGCGGCGGTAAAGACCCCGGATCAGGGCGTGATGATCGTGGCCCGGGATCTGGTGGAAAAGGTCATGGCTGAATTTGCCATTGAAGGCTACACCCTTCTGGGGGAAATTGAGGCAAAAGACCTTGAAAACAGACGCTGCAATCATCCCATGTACGACAGGGATTCCCTGATTATCCTGGGGGAACACGTCACCCTGGAGGCCGGTACCGGCTGCGTGCACACCGCTCCGGGTCATGGTGCCGATGACCATGTGGTGGGCCTTCGTTACGGCCTTGAACCCTATTCTCCGGTGAACGACGGCGGATGTTTCACCGATGAGGTACCGGATTTTGAGGGCCAGTTTATTTTAAAGGCCAACCAGGGCATCATTGAAAAGCTGGAGAGCCTGGGGGCACTGGTTAAGCATTCCCCCATGACCCACTCCTATCCCCACTGCTGGCGGTGCAAAAAACCGGTGATTTTCCGGGCCACTCCCCAGTGGTTCATCTCCATGGATAACAAGGGCCTGCGTAAGAAAAGCCTGGAAGAGATCGACAATGTCAACTGGATTCCCGGTTGGGGTAAGGCCCGGATCTATTCCATGATCGAGCACCGGCCGGACTGGTGTCTTTCCCGCCAGCGTTCCTGGGGGGTTCCCATCCCGGTGTTTCATTGTGAGGACTGCCGTGAAGTGTATGTCACCAGAGCATCCGTGGATAAAATCCATGCCCTGTTCCTGGAACATTCTTCGGATATCTGGTTTGAAAAAGAGGCCCGGGATCTTATGCCCGAAGGTGCCGTGTGCGCAAAATGCGGTGGTGCCAATTTTCAAAAAGACCATAATATCCTGGACGTGTGGTTTGATTCGGGCGTGAGCCATGCCGCCGTGCTGGAAGAAAGGGAAACTCTTCGCCGACCCGCCGACCTGTACCTGGAGGGCAGTGACCAGCACCGGGGCTGGTTTCACTCCTCTCTTCTCACCGCCGTGGGCCGCACCGGACAGGCCCCCTATAAAGCCGTGCTCACCCATGGGTTTGTGGTGGATTCCCAGGGAAAGAAGATGTCTAAATCCGTGGGCAATGTGGTGGCCCCGGAAAAGATCATCAAACAGCACGGGGCGGATATTTTAAGGCTTTGGGTGGCCTCGGCGGATTACCGGGATGATGTCCGGATTTCAGACAACATCGTGCGTCAGCTGTCCGATGCCTACCGTCGCATTCGTAACACCTGCCGGTTCATGCTGGGGAACCTGTCCGATTTTAATCCGGACACCGATCTTCAGCCGGTGTCGGCCATGACGGATATGGATCGATTTGTGCTGCACCGTCTGGCGACTTTGATTGAAAAATCTCTGAAGGCCTATGACAGCTACGAGTTTCACACCATCTACCATGCCATGCACAATTTCTGTGTGGTGGAGCTGTCGGCCTTTTATCTGGACATCAATAAAGACCGTCTTTATACATCCCCACCGGCGGACAAGGCAAGGCGCAATGCCCAGAGTGTGATGTACTATCTGCTGGACGGCATCATCCGGGTCATGGCCCCCATTTTGCCCTTCACCGCAGAAGAGGTGTGGACCCACATGCCCGATTTCAAAGGCAAGGCCGAAAGTGTCCATCTCACCCAGCGCCCCCAGGTGGACCCTGCCTGGAAGGATGAAACCCTGGGACGCAGATGGCAGAAGATTCTGGATGTCCGGGCCGAGGTGACAAGGGCCCTGGAAGAGGCCAGAACCGCCAAACTCATCGGTCATCCCCTGGATGCCGCCATTGCCATCCATGTGGCTGATTCCGATGTAAAGGAAATCCTGGCGGGATTTGGTGCTGATCTTCGGGATATTTTCATTGTTTCCCAGGCAACACTTCTAAATGCCCCGGTGGAAGAAGGCTTTCACAGCAAAGAGATTGAAGGCCTCTGCGTAACGGTGGCAAAGGCAAAGGGCGATAAGTGCGAGCGCTGCTGGCGCTACGACGACACCACCGGACACAGGGAGGATCTGCCCGGTACATGCAGTCGGTGTGCCGGTGCCCTGGATGTCATTGGTGTCGAGGCATAATATCCCATGATGTGGATGGAAAAAAAGACCCTGAAACGCCTTGTTCTCATTGCCGGGGCCGTGATGGTGCTGGATCAGATCACCAAGGCTGTGATCCTGCAACGCCTGGCCCTTTATGACAGTATTCAGGTGACTTCTTTTTTTAATATCACCCATGTACTCAACCCCGGTGGGGCCTTTGGCATGTTTGCCCAGCAGTCCGCCGGGGTGCGCCAGTTCTTTTTTCTGTTTGTCTCCTCGGTGGTGTCCCTGGCCCTTTTGTGGTTTTATGCCAAGGTGTCCCGGGAGTTTGTATTCTTGTCCATGGGCCTTGCCGCCGTATTCGGCGGGGCCGTGGGCAATCTTATTGATCGCTTTCGGTTCGGCCAGGTGGTGGATTTTCTGGACTTTTACATCGGCAGTTACCACTGGCCTGCCTTTAATGTGGCCGACAGCGCCATCTGCATCGGCATGGGCATTCTCTGTTACCACGTCCTTCTCAATCGTATTCCTGATATATAAGGAAGCAGGTATGGCGGATGCACAACGCGCAATGGAAATAGCATTGTGCCGTCCCCAACGATGGCCTGATCCGGCACCGTACCGTCGCGGCATCCCTGCGGATCCCCAGAACCTAGAACCCATAAACCCATAACCTCCCAAGACTCAATTCAGGAGCCACCCATTGCATCCCATTCTATTTAAAATCGGCAGCATCACCCTGTACACCTATGGACTCTTTGTGGCCCTGGGATTCATGAGTGCCATCTGGTTTGCCTCAAGGCGTGCCGGAACAAAAGCCCTTGCCATAAAAAGCCAGGAGATCACCGATCTTTTTCTGGTGATTCTCGTATCTGCCATTCTGGGTGCCCGGCTCTTTTATGTGATTCAGAATTTTTCTATTTTTTCAGAACATCCCCTGGACGTGTTCAAGATCTGGAACGGGGGCCTGGTGTTTTACGGGGGATTCATGGTGGCCCTGGTGGCTGCCATGGTCTACATTAAAAAAAAGGGGTTTGACCTGTGGTCCACGGCGGACCTCCTGGCCCCGGCCATCGCGCTTGGCCATGCTGTGGGCCGGTTCGGCTGCCTGTTTGCCGGATGCTGTTATGGTAAAGCCTGTGCTCTTCCCTGGGCCATCACCTTTACCAACCCCGAATCCCTGGCTCCCCTGAACATTTCCCTGCATCCCACCCAGCTTTATGCCGTGGCATCCAATCTGATTATATTTGCTGTGCTGTTGCTCATGGATAGAAAATCAATTTTTTCCGGGGCACTCTTCTGGCTCTATATTCTGCTGTATGGTATTTTTCGATCGGTTTTGGAAATTTTCCGGGGGGATGACCGGGGGGAGTTCATGTTCCAGGTGATTTCTCCGTCCCAGACCATCGGTATGGCCATGGCCCTGGTGGCGGTGATCATGTTGGTGTGGCTTTATGGCCGGTCCAGGCGGTGATTCTTGGCGGAAATTAAACACACAGAACTTTCCCAATGGCTTAAAACCACCCCTTTTAAGGATTTGCCGCCGGTGTATCTCATCCATGGTGAGTCCTTTTTGTGCCGTAAAATATTTAACCGTGTGCTTGATGTCCTGCTGCCCCAGGAACAGCGGGGGCTTGGGTACGATTTTCTGGATGGCGAGGAAGCCCGGGTGCCGGTGATGGTGCAACGTCTGTCCACCTATTCCATGCTCCAGGATCGACTGGTGGTGGCGGCCAAGGAGATCCCTTTGTTTTCCACGGATCGTCAGCCGGGATTTACCGCCGACGATCTTGACTCATTGCAGCAACTCATGGAAAAAGGTTTTCCTTCGGGGCATTATCTGCTGGTTACCACACCTTCAGCGGACAGACGTCGTACTCTGTTTAAAGCCTTCAGTACCTGTGGTCTGGTGGTGGACTGTTCCGTGCCCCAGGGCAATCGCAAGGCTGACAAGATAGAGCAGACAGCCTTGTTGCGTACCCTCATGGAACAGGTGCTGGCGCCGGCGGAAAAGGGCATTGACGGCCAGGCCTTTACACTGCTTACGGAACTTGTGGGATTTGATCCCGCCACCCTGGTGGATAATCTGGAAAAACTGGTGGCCTTTATCGGTCCCCGGCCCGGCATTACCGCAGCTGATGTGCGCAACCTGGTGGAACGTACCCGAAAGGATGCCATTTTTGAATTCACCAATGCCGTGGCAGATCGAAATGCTGCATCTGCCCTGTTTTATTTCCGATCTCTGACCCATGAGGGCACCCATCCCCTGCAGTTTTTAAAGGCATTGACCAACCAGATACGAAAAATTACCCGGGTAAAGGCTTTTGTGGATGCCTGTGTGTTGAAAGGCGAAATGGTGTGGCATCCCGGGCAGAGTTACCAGCAGTTCACCCGGGGGACCCTGCCGGTGCTGGTGCGGGAAGATGAAGCCATGACTGCCCGTTTAGCGAAATGGGAGGATAATCTGCCCCTTGAGCAGGCCGACACTGCCCCAGACAAAAAAGCCGGACCTGGTAAAAATAAAGGGAAAGCAGGTACCGGTAAGAAATCAGGGGCAGCCAAGAAAGCCGCTGGTAAAAAGAAACCGGTCACAGATCTTTTAATGGCTCCCAATCCCAAAAATGCATATCCCATTTATCAGACTTTTTTAAAATCTGACGGGTTTAGCCAGAAGGAGCTGATAGGGATTCTCATGGAGCTTGCTGATCTGGATCATCGCATGAAATCCGCCACCGACCATCCCCTGGTTCTTCTGGAAAATCTTATTATCAGCATCTGTACCATGGGTCTGAAGAAATAAAAAAACGGTCCACTCTGGGAGAGAAGACCGTTTTTGAGGAATTTAAAATTTATTGAAATTCAGGTGAGCAAACAAACAATATCTGCCGGAGACGGTGGAATCAATCCTGGCTATTGAGTTCGCTAAGCCCCACCCATTTTTTGTGGGGAATACTGGTAATATTGTCAAGATCCGTATTGGGAATCAAGCCAATGTTGGGGGACGCAATGTATACCACCTGGTTTTTTCCGGGCGACGTTTTCTCTTGCCCGCCATCCTGCACGGCGATCAGTCGTCCGATGAACTTTTTTGCCTTGTCACTCAACGCATCTTCATTTTTGGGCTGATATATGGCTTCATAAAACATATTGCATCATCCTTCCACAAAATGGTCTTAGAGGGTCACTTGGAGATCCCGTCATGAGGACGGTACGTTGGGCATAGTACCTGTGATGGATAAATGTGTCAATAGAGAAACAACTGTCATGCATGAGATTTTGAAGCTTGCCATAACATCTGCCGTAATCAGGCCATTGCTGCGCCAATGAAGCCTTCGACCGGGGGAATAGGAATCCGCCCCTCACAACATGGGCCACCCGTCACAGTGGGCGACTCAACGGGGATGTTTCCACTGGTTTCAGCAGCCACCCGGGCACAGTTGGTCTGCCTGATAGGAGCTTCTGACAAAGGGTCCGCAGGCAACGGTGGTAAACCCCGTGGATCGGGCAAAGCGTTTCAATTGCTCAAATTCTTCGGGAGGATAGTATTTCACCACGGGCAGATGATCCCTGGACGGCTGGAGATACTGGCCGATGGTGACAATGTCACACCCATGGTTTTTTAAATCCCTGATGGTTTGCTCCAGTTCTTCCCGGGTTTCGCCAAGCCCCACCATGATACCGGACTTTATGGGGATGGGCCGTGCGCGGGGGGGGATATGATGTTTTCCCATGGCGGAGGCCCGTTGTAAAAGGGTGAGAGATCGCTGATAATCCGCTTCGGGTCGGGCTTTGCGATACAGGGCGGGCACGGTTTCTATGTTGTGGTTTAACACATCGGGGTGTGCATCCATGACCTGCTGAAGGGCTTTGGCATCCCCCATAAAATCGGGTATGAGCACCTCCACCCGGGTGTTTTCCGGCAGCAGGGTTTTGATTTCATGTATGGTGGCGGCAAAATGACCGGCTCCGCCGTCGGGCATATCATCTCTGGTCACCGAGGTGACCACCACATAGGAGAGACCCAGTTCCAGAGCTGCCTGGGCCACCCGTCGGGGTTCCTGGGGGTCGGGCAGTGGCTGTGCACCCGGGGTGACGTTGCAGAACCGGCAGTTTCTTGTGCACTGGGAGCCCAATATCATGAAGGTGGCCGTGCGCCTGGAAAAGCATTCCCACATGTTGGGACATTTGGCTTCCTGGCACACCGTTGTCAGCCGGGCACCTGCCAGCAGGTGTCTTACCTTTTCGTATTCCGGTCCCCTGGGCAGGGGACGCTTTAACCATTCAGGTTTTCTGGTTTTTATTTTCATTGTTACCAAAGCAATCTTTTTTTTGGGGGTTGGTCATCACATGGATCACTGCACTATATGGATACAGCTCCGGGAAAATGGTAAATTCTTATAAAGGTCATGTCCTGTCGGACACCACAAATATAGTGTCGTAGACGCGAAGCCAAATGGCATTATGCCGCCGCCCCCCGATGGGCAATGGTCCCGGACCGGAACTGTAGACAGCCCAATTGTCCGGTTCCCATTGCCCATCGGAGGGCGGCTCTGCTGAGGTAAACTTGAAGGCTACCCTTCCATATAAACATACATGGCTGTAATCACCAGCCACAACGAATAATGAGAATGGCATTATGCCGCCGCCCCCCGACGGGCAACGGTCCCGGACCGGAACTGTAGACAGCCCAATTGTCCGGTTCCCATTGCCCATCGGAGGGCGGCTCTGCTGAGGTAAACTTGAAGGCTACCTTTTTATATAAAAAAACGGCGCTGTCACCCAATGGCATTGGTGAGGGAATGGAGAAGATGTGATTTCACCCTGTCCATGGACACCGTGGCACCCTGATCTTTTTTTCTGGTTTCTGTTTCCAGGGAGGTCATGGAAACCCCGGTAAGGCCGCAGGGATTAACCCAGGAAAAGGGGGTGAGATCCAGATTCACATTCAATGCCAGTCCATGGAAGCAGATGCCCCGGGTAACGGATAGCCCGATGGACCCAAGTTTCCGGTTTTTCACCCAGATGCCATGGTTCATCTGGCTGCGGTGGGCCGTCACCCCGGCATGGGCAGCTGTTTTGATCATGATCTCTTCCAGCAGATGGACAAAATCAGCCACCCCCATGCCGGCCCGGTTCAGGTCTATGATGGGGTACACCACCAGTTGGCCCGGACCATGGAAGGTGATGTTACCCCCCCGACCGGTCTGCACCACGGGTATCCCCCGTTCCTTTAAAAAGGCCTCGGATACCACCAGATTTTCTCGTCCCCCCCGGCGACCCAGTGTAAACACCGCCGGATGCTCCAGCACCAGAATAATATCTTGTTTTCGGATACCGCTCTTTTTCTCCTCCACATACTGCTGCTGCAGATCCAGGGCCTCCTGGTAATCTAACAGCCCCAGATCCATTATTGGGGTCAGGCTTGGCTTATGGGCGTTGTTTGTCATTCGTAATACCTTTTCAGGGAGGACCGGATCGGGAGACCTTTCAGGGCGGCATATTGCCATTTGGCTCCGCGTCTACGCCCCATGTTTTGTTGTGTGTATCCTGACATGTGGGTTATATGAAAAGGCAGCCTCCAAGGCAACCTCAGCAGAGCCGCCCCCCCGATGGGCAATAGGAACCGGACAATTGAGCTGTCTACAGTTCCGGTCCGGGACCATTGGCCGTCGGGGGGACGGCGGTATAATACCATTTGGCTCCGCGTCTACGGCCCATTATTCGTTGTACTGCAAGGACATGCGGGTTATATCAAATAACACCCATAAGCCAAGCCTGACCCCTCTCTGATTTTATCCCCGAAGTACCGGTTTCCGGGCGGCGGTTACCTCATCCAGTCGGGAGACCTTGGACAGATGGGGTGCTTTTTTCAAGATTTCCGGTGTTTCCTTTGCCTCTTTCACCACTGCCTTGAATGCTTCAATGAATTGATCAAGGGTCTGCTTGCTCTCGGTTTCCGTGGGTTCAATCATGATGGCACCATGCACCACCAAAGGAAAATAAATGGTGGGGGGGTGAAATCCGTAGTCCATGATGCGCTTGGCCATGTCCAGGGTGGTGATGTCGGTGTCCACCTGATTTTTGTCGGTGAACACGCACTCGTGCATGCAAGGCCGGTCATAGGGCAGATGAAGATCATCCCGCAGACCTGCCTTGATGTAGTTGGCATTGAGCACGGCATACCTGCTCACATCGGTGAGTCCTTGGGCTCCCATGGACCGGATATAGGCATAGGCCCGTACAATGATCCCGAAGTGCCCATGAAAGGTGAGCATGCGGCCGATGGCATCCGGGGTGGTGTGTACCAGACGATATCCATCAGCTGTTTTTTCCACCCGGGGCACGGGCAGAAAAGGTGCAAGTTTTTTCACCACAGAGATGGGACCGGACCCGGGGCCGCCACCGCCATGGGGGGTGGAAAAGGTCTTGTGAAGGTTAAAGTGAATAACGTCAATGCCCAGATCCGCTGGTTTGACAATGCCCATGATGGCGTTCAGGTTGGCCCCGTCCCCGTAGACCAGTCCGCCTTTGGCATGGACGATGTCGGCGATTTCCCGCAGGTTTTCTTCAAACAGCCCCAGGGTGTTGGGGTTGGTGATCATGATGCCTGCGGTGTCTTCATCCATAACCGCAGCCACGGCCTCCGGGGTTAGTATTCCTTCCGGTCCGGACCGAATGTTCACCGATTCATACCCGCAAAGGGAGGCCGATGCCGGGTTGGTGCCATGGGCCGTATCCGGGATGATGATTTTAGAGCGTTGGTGTCCCTGTTTTTCATGAAAGGCGTGGATCACCAGCATGCCGGTGAGTTCCCCATGGGCCCCGGCAGCGGGCTGCAGCGTGGTGGCGGCCATGCCCGTGATTTCGGCCAGGTATTGCTCCATATGATAGAGCAGTTCCAGGGCGCCCTGGGAGAGTTCATCATCAATCATGGGGTGGGCCCCGGCAAAACCCGGTCGGGCCGCCTGAACTTCATTGATTTTGGGATTGTATTTCATGGTGCAGGACCCCAATGGGTACATGCCCGAATCCAGACCAAAGTTCCACTGGGAAAGCCTTGTATAGTGGCGCACCACATCAAATTCACCCAGCTGGGGCAGCTCCGGTGCCTCTCCCACAAGGGCGGAATCAAGTGGTGCCACCGGTACATCCCGGGTGGGGATGGACATGGCACAGCGTCCTTCACGGCTTTTTTCCCACAACAGGGCTTCCTTGAATATCAGTCCGCCGGTTCCGGTGGTATCAGCCATTTTTCACCTCCTTGGCCAGATGTTCCATGTCCTGCCGGGAAAACACCTCCGTGGCGCAGAACAGGTAGTGATTTTTCAGGGCAGGGTAGTAGCACTCCAGGCTCAATCCGGCCAGGATGCCCTTTTTCTTTAATGCCTGGCGTTTCACCCCATACCCCTTTGGGGCCTTCAGGGCAAATTCGTTGAAAAAAGGTCTTTCAAAGGCAATCTCAAATCCCGCATCCACCAGCTGATCCCGCAGAAAAGAAGCCTTGTCATGGTTGATTTGTGCAATCTCCCGGATGCCGATTTTACCCACTGTGGCCAGATACATGGCTGCGGTGAGGGCATTGAGGCCATTGTTGGAGCAGATGTTGGAACTTGCTTTTTCCCTTCTGATGTGCTGTTCCCTTGTGGACAGGGTAAGAACAAACCCCTCTTCGTTGTTACGGTCTTTGGTGCGGCCCACCAGACGACCGGGCAGGTCGCGAACATATTTTTTCTTGGCCGTCAAAATACCAAGGCCGGGACCGCCAAAACTTTGGGCAATACCGAAACTCTGGCCCTCACCGGCCACAATATCGGCCCCGAAGCTGCCAGGGTTTTTTAAAAGACCCCAGGCCAGGCCTTCGGTGAACGATGTGATGAAAAGAGCGTTCTTGCTGTCGGCCATGGCCTTTACCCCGTCCAGATCTTCAATGCAGCCTAAGAAATTCGGGGACTGCACGGCCACGGCGGCAATGTCGTCCATGGCAGCCACGGCGGCAAGGTCTGTGGTGCCATCACCGGCCATGGGGATTTCCACCATTTCAAATCCCGCCGGGGCAAAATAGGTGTTGATCATCTGGCGGTGGTGGGGATGCACCAGGCAGGACACCGCCACCTTATTGACTTTTTTCTTTTTCCTGAGGGCAATGAGCAGGGCTTCGGTCAGCGCCGTTCCGCAGTCATAATGGGAGGCGGTGGCCACTTCCGTGCCCAGCAGTTCCGTGATCATGGTCTGGAATTCGTAGATACCCTGGAGGGTCCCCTGGCTGATTTCCGGTTGGTAGGGGGTGTAGGCGGTGGCAAACTCAGATCGATTGATAAGTGAGGGAATCACGGAAGGGATGTGATGGGGATAGCTGCCCGCCCCCAGGAAGATCTTGTTTTTGGGAAAGGCACACATTGTGGATGACAATTCGTCCATGTGGGCATTGAGTTCCCATTCCGTGAGCGGGTCGGGAAGCTCCAGTTTACCGTTTATCCTGAATTTTTCCGGGATGGTTGCAAACAGATCTTCCAGGCCGGCATGGCCGGTTTTTTGAAGCATCTGGGCAATATCCTGCGGGGTATGGGGAAGATAACGCATGGCATTTACCCTTATCCTTTCAGCATCTCAAGGTATGCTGCTTTGTCCATAAGGTTGTCCATTTCAGAAGGGTTGTCAGTTTTTATTTTCATAATCCAGCCCCCCTGGTAGGGATCATTGTTCACCAGCTCCGGGGAATCTTCCAGCGCTTCATTGATTTCCACAACTTCGCCGGAAACCGGGCAGTAAAGCTCAGAAACCGCCTTGACGGATTCCACTGTGCCGAACTCTTCACCCTCATCAAAGGAATCTCCTTCCTGGGGCATTTCCACAAATACCACCTCCCCCAGCTGGTCCTGGGCATAGTCGTTTATGCCCACGGTGACCACATCCCCCTGAATGGATGCCCATTCATGATCTTTAGAATACTTGATATTTTCCGGCAGATTCAATTCATTGATCTCTTTCATTTTGCTATCCTCCCTTTGTAAAATTGGGGGTCAGGTTTGCGTTATTGACGATTTAGTTTAAATGCACCTTGAAACACAAAAAGTTGTCAAAAGCATAGCGCCTGAAAAAGACTCAGGATCTAATCCCCGATAGCCTGACCCCGTTGGCCTGCCAATTATGATGAATGCTCCATTTTATGACCAAGCCCAAATAACGAAAATGGCATGATGACGTCCCCAAGGGTTACCCGATTCGGCCTCGGACCGTCGACGGCCCTTTTGCCCAGCCGAACTAAAATGAACTCAGAAAATGATCAATTTTCTGTCGGGCCGTGCGGTGGGGACGAACATCGGAAACCACTGTAACATTGATTTTGCGTTTTTTCTCCTGGAGTACCAGGCGGGTGCCGGCCGTCAGGGGCTGATCCACACGGATAAAGCCACAGCTGATACCCCGGGCCTTGAAATCACCTGGCAGATCCGGCGATGCAATGCTTAAGATCTTGCCATCATGCCACCCGATGGCCATGTCCGTGGCACAGGTGAGCACGGTTCCAAGCACCGTACCGTTTTCATCCAACACCTGGGACCCGGGACCGCTGGACACTTTTTTAAGATTTTCTCCGGCAAAGGCAAGGGTATAAAAGGTGTCTACCGGGTCCATAAGGGCCTGGTCCCCCAGGAATGATTTGGTAAACCCCCTGCCGTTGGATGTCAGGGGCAGGGCAAACATCCAGGGATGGTGTATGAATTTCCAGTGCCCTATGTCCTGGTGTGACAGGGGCAGCATGGCCCCGGCCCGCAGCGAATCTCTGGCCCCCAGACCGCAGGCAATGACATCAAAGGCGGCCCCGGCCGAAAGCAGATCTTCCCACAGGTTCACCACTTCGCAGGGGGTGATGAAAATTTCAAACCCGAACTCTCCGGTGTAACCAGACCGGGACAGCAGAATGGGCGTACCGTTTTTCAGCCGGACACCACCGGAAAGGGGGTTTTTATCATCAAAATGACCCTTGAAGGAAAAATAGGGCATGTTTTTAAAAACGGTATCCGGGTCTTGGATGAGTCCACGCAACACCCGGGCCGCATGCTTACCCTGTATGTCCACTTTTCCAAGGTTTTCGGAAAGATCCTGGATGTCAACGGCGCCAGGGCTTGTGCCGTCATGGTTTTTTTCTTTGAGATCGCTGGAATTTATGGCTCGGAGGTGGTCGGCAACGGTGGTTCCCATGCCGGCATTGACACACACCATGTATTCTTCTGCCCCAAAACGATAGACTATGGCATCGTCAATGACATGGCCCTGCTTATTTAAAAAAGCCCCATACACACATCTACCATTGACAAGCCCGGACAGATCCCTGGTGTGGCAATACTGTAGCAAATCCCAGGCACCGTTGCCTGTGACCATAACCGATGCCATGTGGGAGGTGTCAAAAATACCCGCTGACTGGATCACGGCCAGATGTTCGGTTTTTACACCGGTTTCATACCAGAGAGGCATGTCAAAGCCCCCAAAGTCTGCCATGTTGGCACCATGATCCCGGTGCCAGGGGTTCAGGGGTGTTGTTTTTATTGTTGTTTTCATGGTCTTATCCTTCTGGCTTCATGTTGCGGATTGGTATTGGCGGTGCTCCATGGAGCACCATGCACCGGGAGGCTTGACCCGGGGAACCATTTTTTCTGGAGCTTTTTAATGGTAAATATTCGGCCTGGCAATGTAACTGTTGGAGCCGTTTATAATATATAGGGAACCTTGAGATTATAGGCTTTATAAATCACAAAGGTCTCCACGGTATTGATTCCCTGGACCTTGGAGATCTCGTTGGTGTAAAATTCCAGAAGTCCGAATCCCGGCTTGAACAGCACCTGAATGATCAGGTCGTATCGCCCGGTGACCACACTTGCGGAAATTACCCCCATAAGTTTTGAGATCTCCTCTCCCTTTTCCACCAGATTGGCGGCGGAAAGTTTAATACCGATGATTACTGTCTGGTGTCCGGGAAGACAAGAGGGATCAAACAGTCCGCATATTTCCAGGACTCCTTCCTCTTTTAGTTTGTTCACCCGGGTACGCACCGTGTTTTCTGTTATATTCAGTTGGTCAGCAATTTTCTTGAACGATTTTCTGCCGTGGCGAAGTTCTTTGATAATCTCAATATTTACATCGTCAATTTTCATGATGGTCTAAATCTCTGCTCTAAATTATTGAGAACCTCAAATATGTGCGGTCCTCGAGTTTGTATTTAATGGGTTATGATGGAATTGTCAATTAAAAATAAATAAATTTATGTAATCATCAAATTAATATCAATTTTTTGATGTTTAGCTCTTATATAGCTCAACTCATTTGTGGTAGAAAGAATGGTGAATATGGAAGTATACCGTTTCCAATGGCCGCTACATGCGCTTGGGCACAGTTGGTGGTATTTTTACACTGCCGATCTAAGGAGCAGTCACTTGCTGTCAGGGCATGCCAGCACGCCTGAATAGATTGACTCTGCAGCAGCCCCTTGATTTTAATGCATGAGCAGTGTTAAATAACGATGCGAAAACAGTGAATTGTGGAAAAAATGAATTTTATCCTGTAATTTTATCAATTCTGTTAATTTTGTAAAGGAGAAAAACAGATGGCGGAAAAAATAGTGATTATCGGTGCGGGCCCCGGGGGATATGTGGCGGCCCTGGAAGCTGCACGGCGGGGAGGGGATGTCACCGTGGTGGAAAAGGCCCATGCCGGGGGTACCTGCCTCAACTGGGGATGCATTCCGTCCAAGATCATGAAAACCTCGGCGGATCTGCTGGTCAAAACCAGGGAGGCTGCTTCCTATGGCATAAAAATAGATGGTGCCGTTGCGGCGGACATGGCGGCCATCCTGGCCCGGAAACAGCAGATTTTAGACAGCCAGCGCAAGGGAATCATGAGCCTGCTTGAAAAGGCCCATGTGAAATTTGAGCAGGGCCGGGGATATATAAAAGAGCAGGGGGTGGTCTCTGTGGCCGATGAAAAAAGCTGGGAAAAAGAAATTCATTATGATCGTCTTATCCTTGCCGTGGGCACTGAACCCCTTGATATTGCAGATTTTCCCTTTGATGGGGAACGGATTTTATCCAGCAATGATCTGTTGAGCATTGATTATATCCCACGGTCCATTGTCATTGTTGGGGGGGGCGTTATCGGGTGTGAATTTGCCTGTATTTTTTCCGCCCTGGGTGCTGAAGTCACCATTGTGGAGGCCATGTCCCGGCTGTTGCCCCTGCCGTCGGTGGATGAGGCCTGCTCTAAAATTCTCCAGCGGGAGATGAAAAAACGCAAAATTAATTTTATCACCGATCAGGTGGTGGAGGGTATGGCACATACCGCGGAAGGCCTTGCCGTTACCCTGGGGATTTCTCCCTTTGCCCATGAAAAACGGAAAAAGCGCATTAAACCTGTGACACTCACGGCGGACACCATGGCGGTGTGCATCGGCAGATCCCCCCTGTCCGGGGAGCTGGGCCTGGAAAACATTGGCCTTGATCTGGATGACAGGGGATGGATTCCCGTTAATTCGAGCATGGAGACAAAGGTTCCGGGGGTGTTTGCCATCGGGGATATTCTGGGGCCACGGCACATCATGCTGGCCCATGTGGCTTCCCACGAGGGCATGGTGGCTGCAGAAAATGCCCTGGGGGGCAGGGCGGTGATGGATTATACCGCTGTGCCCGGTGCCGTTTTTACCATGCCGGAAATAGGTAATGTGGGCATCACCGAGGCCCAGGCCCGGGATCAGGGCATTGATTATACCTGTACTGCGGTGAATTTTCGCACCATTGGCAAGGCCCAGGCCATGGGAGAGATTGCCGGAGAGGCCCGCATCGTGGCAGAGAAAACCACGGGGAAGGTGTTGGGGGTGCACATTATCGGTCCCCATGCCACGGATCTCATTGCCGAGGGCACCCTGGCCGTGAACAAAGGTCTGAGTGTCAGTGAGCTTGCCCACACCATCCATGCCCATCCCACCTTGAGCGAAATTATTTTTGAGACGGCCCTGTCTGCCGCCCAGTAATTGGGGTCAGGCTTGGCTTATTGGTGTTGTTTAATATGGTGAGCATTTTCTTGTTAAGTCCAATGAAGAATGAGGGCTTGGTCATAGCATGGGCCACCTGTCACTTGGGCCAACGGGGTCAGGCTTGTGTTATTGTGCTTTTGACAAGCAACTGTGTATAAAGACAGTTTTCAACAAAAGTGTCAATAACGCAAGCCTGACCCCACCCCAGGGTGACCCATCTTATGAGCAAGCCCAAGAATGAAAATGGCATTATGCCGCCCCCAACGGGTGGAGCAGCCGGCCCCGGACCGTCGGCGGCCCATTTGCCCTGCCGGCCTAAAGCGCAGGAACTGCGGGCAGGTTTGTCCTCAAACAGCCTGCGCTTCTTAACGACCGGCAGGGCAAATGGGCTGATCGCCTTTAGCTCCGAATGGGCCGACTGCTCCACCCGTTGGGGGCTCTGTTCTCGCTTTTTTGAGGCTGTCTATTTTTGTAAACCACATGTGTTGGCGGCACAACGAACAATGAAAAAGCAATCTCTGTAAACACCCAGTACCCAGCACCCAAAACTTTCTTGTTCATATAAAAACACCTATAAGCCAAATCAGACCCCACTCCCTCCACGTTTAACATTCGGTTTGACAAAAGATCGGTTTGTATTACTTTATGCGCATGAATAAAAAAACTCATGGAGGAAATACATGAACCCCGAAAAATTAACCGTCAAGTCCCAGGAAATGATCCATTCCGCCCAAGCCCTGGCCCAGAAATATAACCACACAACCATTGAACCCCTGCACATGCTGCGGGTGATGCTGGAGGACCGCAAGGGGGTTCCGGCATCCATCATTGCAAAAATAGGTGGCAGCCTGGACAGCGTCATAACTGCCCTGGATAGTGCCTTGACCAGCCAGGCCAAGATAACCGGCAGTGCACCCCAGATCTATCTGTCCCGGGAGTCCCAGTCCCTTTTTGATGTGGCCTTTAAAGAAGCCGACAAAATGAAAGACCAGTATGTCAGCCTGGAACATCTGCTGCTTGCCATGGCCGATGCCAAAGGCTCCTGTGCCGATATTTTAAAGGCCCAGGGTATTACAAGGGATGCCATCTTAAAGGTTCTGCGGGATATCCGGGGCAACCAGACCATCACCGACCAGAACCCCGAAGAAAAATACCAGGCCCTGGAAAAATTTGGTCGAAATCTCACCGAACTTGCCCGGGCCGGGAAGTTGGACCCGGTCATCGGCCGGGATGAGGAGATCCGCCGTATTGTTCAGGTGCTCTCCCGGCGGCGCAAGAACAACCCGGTTCTCATCGGTGAGCCCGGGGTTGGTAAGACCGCCATTGTGGAGGGTCTGGCCCAGCGCATCATTGAAGGGGATGTTTCCGAAAGCCTTAAAAACCGACGGGTGATTGCCCTTGACATGGGGGCCATGCTGGCCGGTGCCAAGTACCGTGGTGAATTTGAAGATCGTTTAAAAGCGGTACTCAAAGAAGTGGAGGCCTCCGAGGGGGAGATCGTGCTGTTCATTGATGAGCTGCACACCGTGGTGGGGGCCGGGGCCGCCGAGGGCTCGGTGGATGCCTCTAACATGCTTAAGCCCGCCTTGGCCCGGGGTACCCTTCGCTGTGTGGGGGCCACCACCCTGGACGAGTACCGCAAATACATAGAAAAGGATGCGGCCCTGGAGCGACGGTTCCAGCCGGTGCTGGCCGCCGAACCCACGGTGGAGGACACCATCTCCATCCTCCGGGGACTGAAAGAAAAATACGAGGTGCACCATGGGGTGCGCATAAAAGATTCGGCCATTGTGGCGGCGGCCACCCTGTCTCACCGGTACATTGCCGACCGCTTTCTGCCGGACAAGGCCATTGATCTGATAGACGAGGCTGCTTCTCGCATGCGCATAGAAATTGACAGCATGCCCATGGTCATTGACGAGATCCAGCGCCGCATCACCCAGGCGGAGATCGAGCGCCAGGCCCTGAAAAAAGAAAGGGACGATGGCTCCCGGGAGCGCCTGGAAAAGCTTGAAAAATCCCTGGCCGACATGAAGGACGAGATCCAGCCCATGAAGATCCATTGGAACATGGAAAAAGGCTTGATCCAGGAGATCACCGCCATAAGAGAGCAGATGGACCAGGCCCAGACCCAGGCCCAGGTGGCAGAAAGGGCAGGGGATCTGGCCAAGGTGGCCCAGATTCGGTATGGCACCATGGAGACCCTTAAAAAATCATTGGCTGATAAAAAAGCAGAACTGGATCAGGCCCAGAAGGAACTTCGCATGCTCAAAGAAGATGTGGACGAGTCCGACATTGCCGATGTGGTGTCCGCCTGGACCGGTATTCCTGTGTCGCGCATGTTAAAGGGTGAACAGGAGAAGCTCATACAGATGGAGTCCCAGATTAAAAAACGGGTCATCGGCCAGAAAAAAGCCATAGATGCCGTGTCCAATGCCGTGCGCCGGGCCCGTTCCGGCCTGCAGTCCCCGGATCGACCCATCGGTACCTTTATATTCATGGGACCCACCGGGGTGGGAAAAACCGAGCTTGCCAAGGCCCTGGCTGAGTTTATTTTTGACTCCGAGGCCGCCATGGTGCGCATTGATATGTCCGAATACATGGAAAAACATTCCGTGGCCCGGCTCATTGGAGCGCCCCCGGGATATGTGGGCTATGATGAAGGCGGGGCGCTCACCGAGGCCGTGCGCCGCAGACCCTATTCGGTGCTGCTCTTTGATGAGATAGAAAAGGCACATCCCGATGTGTTTAACGTGCTGCTTCAGGTGCTGGATGACGGCCGTATGACCGATGGCCAGGGCCGCACCGTGGATTTCACCAATACCATCATCATCATGACTTCCAATGTGGGTTCCCGGTTTATCCAGGAGGCTGCGGGCATCAGCTCGGATGTGGGTTATATCGGTGCCATGGATCATGATGCCGGGTTGGATGGCGCACAGGACAACTCCTTCCATGAAGGAATTGACAGCTTCCGGCATCATGGTGTCAGTGCTGCAGATGGCCATCGGGAACAAACTGATGTCCAGGGTCCAGCGGAAAAAGATCGGATGATCCAGGCCGCCATTGCCCGGGCATTGAAAGATGCCTTTAAGCCCGAATTTTTAAACCGCATCGACGAAATCATCACCTTCCAGAACCTTGACATGGAAGACATCAAGGCCATTGCCGGCATCCAGATCCGTCAGCTCAATGACCGACTGGCTGCACGAAAAATCCGGATTACCCTGGACGAAGCGGCCCAGACGGCCCTGGCACGATCCGGCTATGACCCGGCCTTTGGGGCAAGACCCCTGAAGCGTACCATCCAGCAGCAACTGGAAAATCCCCTGGCCCTGGCGCTTTTAAACGGCACCATCAAGGACGGCCAGAATATCACCGTTTCTTTGGGGTCTGACCCCGACAGATATTTTGAATTTAAATAGATCTGACGTGATAATACCTTAGCCAATTATATCTTTTATCGGCTTGCCCCCCCAAAAAAGGACTTCTAAGGGAATCTCTTATAATTAAGAACGTTGTAATTTTAGGTCATGCTTGGCTTGTATAGGTTGTTTTTTTAAACAGCATATACGAGCCAAGGCTGAAACCCGACTTAATATTCCTTTAACCATCATTTTTTTTCTGATGAATCAATATGATTCTTGCCTTTGGATTTGAAATATTATAAGTTGTGTTATTTCAGATACTCAGATTTAGGAATGAAGATAAAGGAATAATTCATGAAAAAAACCGTCATCAGAGGCACCGGTCGTGCCCTGGCCCCTCGCCTTGTCACCAATGACGATCTTTCAAAGATCATGGACACCACGGATGAATGGATTCAGCAGCGTACCGGCATAAAGCAGCGCTACTGGGTACCGGAAACCGGGGAAATGGGGGCATCGGATCTGGGCCTCACCGCCAGTCACAAGGCCCTGGAAAAGGCCGGATGGCAGGCGGATGACATTGATTTTATCATTTTTGCCACCCTGAGCCCGGATATCTTTTTTCCGGGTTCCGGATGTCTGCTGGCCGAAAAATTGGGGTTGACAGCCACCCCGGCCCTTGATATCCGTCAGCAGTGTACAGGCTTTCTTTACGGGATTGCCACCGCAGATGCCTACGTTAAAAGTGGCCTTGCCAATAAAATTCTGGTTGTGGGTGCAGAGGTGCATTCTTCGGGTCTTGATAAAACAACCCGGGGCAGGGACGTGGCCGTGATTTTTGGTGATGGGGCCGCCGCCGTGTGTGTGGAAGGCGTGGACACAGACGAAAACATCGGGGTTTTGGCATCGAGTCTCCATGCTGATGGCCGGGGCGCGGCAAGCCTTATGACGGAACTTCCCGCTTCTCGCCTGCCCGAGCGTTTTCCCAAGGGCCTTGCCATAGATTCCGAGCGGTATTACCCCACCATGAACGGCCAGGCCGTTTTTAAAACCGCCGTTCGCAAATTGCCCCAGGTCACCCGGGAAACCCTGGAAAAGGCCGGGATCACCATGGATGATATCACCATGGTATTTCCCCACCAAGCCAATCTTCGGATCAATCAGGCCTATGCCCAGTTCATGAAGATTGATGAATCCCGGATGTTTAATAATATTCATAAATATGGCAACACCACTGCTGCCAGCATTCCCCTTGCCCTGGATGAAGCCCTGGAACAGGGTGTGGTGGGAAAACCCGGTGATACCATTTTGTTTGTGGGATTTGGAGCCGGGCTTACCTGGGGGGGCGTAGCTTATCGCTTCTAGAACTTGACCGGAGCTTATTTTTAATAACGATTATGGGAAAATCCCTAACCTGGACAGGCCAAATCCAAAAAATTGGAAATGATATGCCATGGAATTAAATCCGGTTAAAAACAGCGTGGAAATCCTCATGGAACGAGGGGTTAAAATGCCCCTGCCCGCCACGGTGTACATAGGTCCGGAGGTGGATGTTGACCGCATTGCAGGCGACAACGTTACGCTTCACCCCGGCACCCGCATCATCGGCAAGAACACATTGATTCTGTCTGGAACCACACTGGGAGAAGAGGCCCCCGTAACCGTGGATAACTGCTACATCGGTTCAGACACCCGGCTTAAGGGTGGTTTTTTCCAGAATGCTGCCTTTGCAGGCAAGAATAGCTTTGGCTCCGGTGCCCACGTCAGGGGGGGGACCATCCTGGAAGAAGAGGCCTGTGCCGCCCATACCGTGGGGTTAAAACAGACCATCCTCTTTCCCTTTGTCACCCTGGGCAGCCTCATAAACTTCTGCGATCTTCTCATGTCCGGAGGTACCAGCCGGAAAAATCATTCCGAGGTGGGCAGTTCCTATATCCATTTCAATTATACCCCCAATCAGGACAAGGCCACCCCTTCCATGATCGGCAATGTTCATCAGGGGGTGATGCTGGATCAACCCCCCATTTTTCTGGGGGGGCAGGGGGGGCTTGTGGGGCCTCGTTTGCTTGCTTTTGGCACGGTTGTGGCAGCCGGTACCATTTGTCGCGCGGATCAGATCCATCCGAACAGACTTGTATATGGCGGTTCATTAAAAGCTGGTTCCATTCCCAATTCCAGAAAAATATTTGGGGATGTCAAAGGGATATTTAAAAAAAATTATGCGTATATTAACGGGCTGTGTGCCCTGCTGGCCTGGTATGAACAGGTACGTAGCCTTTTGGTGTCTGATGTTCTGACCCGGGAACTTCTCAAGGGCATGCAGTCTACCCTGAAGGAATGCATTATAGAACGCATCCACAGACTGGACGGTTTCTGTAAAAATATTTTGCGTTCCCGGGAGGCAATGCCGGGAACGGCAGATAAAAAACCCTCTCCCCAGATGGATTCCCATTCTGCCCTTCTCAACACCTGGCCCGATGTCCGGGAACGAATGGAAACCTTTGCCCTGGCTCCCCGTTTTTCCAACGCACCGGAATCTTTTTTAACGGCCGTGGAGCGTGGTATCCGAAGGTGCGGTGCCGATTATGTGACGGTGATTCAGGCACTGTCTCCGGACATGCGTCATCTTGGTATGACTTGGCTTGAATCTCTTGGCGGTGATTTCTGACAACAATGTGAATTCCAGCTTGTGTTATTGATAGTTTGTTTTGAAATAAAGGGCTTGATCATAAGATGTTTCACCCCTCACACTGGGTGCTTAACGGGGTCAGACTCTAATACGACATGGATTGAAGGAAAACAATGGGAAAGCTCTTTGGAACCGACGGCATACGCGGGGTGGCAAATCAATACCCCATGACAGTGGATGTGGCCATGGCCACTGGCAGGGCCGTGGCAGATTTTATAAGACAACAGGGAAAAAAAAGCGCTATTATTGGCCGGGACACCCGTCTTTCCGGCACCATGCTGGAAGCAGCTCTGGCAGCCGGTATCACCGCAGAGGGCCTGGATGTGTCCCTTGCAGGGGTAATTCCCACCCCGGGGGTGGCCTTTCTGGTTTCCCGGACGTCCGGGGCAGGGGCGGGCATTGTCATTTCCGCATCTCACAATCCCTACCAGGACAATGGGATAAAACTCTTTACGGGGGATGGGCATAAACTTTCTGATGAACAAGAAGACGCCGTGGAGGCCCGGGTGCTGGCATTGATTTCCGGTATGGATGGTATGGATGATTCCCAAGCTTCGGATCTTTCCCATGGCGGACTGAAAACCCCGCCGGAACCGGGACGGATTTATACCATGTCCCATGCCCGAAAAGGCTATGTTGCCTTTTTAAAACAATGCATTACCCTCAATAACACCCATAAGCCAAGCCTGACCCCATTGGTGGTGGATTGCTCCAACGGGGCGGCATCGGGGGTGGCAGAGGAGGTGTTCAAAGCGCTGGGGCTGGATGCCCGGTTTATTCATCATACGCCCGATGGACGAAATATCAATGAAGCGTGCGGGTCCCAGCACACCGAAGATCTGGCAGTTGCCGTGAAAAAGCACAATGCCCGGGCAGGCCTGGCATTTGATGGGGATGCCGATCGCCTCATTGCCCTGGATGAAAACGGTGTGCCGCTTACCGGGGATGTTATTCTGGCCATCTGTGCCCGTCACGCTGCCGCCCAAAAACAACTGCCCCATAACCGTGTGGTGAGTACGGTCATGAGTAACATCGGTCTGGGGCTTGCCCTGGCAGACCTTGGTATTGACCATGAGATTACCGGGGTGGGAGACCGCCAGGTCATGGCAGCCATGCAGAGATCCGGTGCCACCATGGGGGGCGAAGATTCAGGGCATGTGATTTTCTCCAATTTTCACACCACAGGGGACGGTATTCTTACGGCCCTGCGACTGCTGTCTGTCATGGCAGAAACAGGAAAACCCCTTTCTGCGCTGGCCAAGGTCATGAAGGTCTATCCCCAGGTGTTGCAGAACGTCCCAGTCAGTCCCGACCGTCCTGATTTCATGGCCATTGCGCCCATTGCCCGGGCCATAAACGCCGCGGAAAAAACCCTGATCGGACAGGGGCGTATTCTGGTGCGCTATTCCGGTACCCAGCCATTGCTGCGGGTGATGGTGGAAGGACCGGATCCCCAGCAGACCCAGGGGATATGCAGCAATGTCTGTGAGGTGATTGCCGATTGCATGGGGGTGTGATCCTTTTTTTATAAAAAGCTTGTAAATTTTTATAAAAAACTTGTAAAAAACCATATGTATAATGTATAAAAATAAACATTTGCTAAAAATATCATGACCAAACCCGCCAGAAACCGGCCGATATTTATGATCAATGCTTTGATTGGTCTCAATTTGTTTCTTTGTGTCTGATATACCAAGCCAATATGCTCAATATCAGCCCCATAAAATTTAAGGGCTTGGTCACAACATGAGTCAAATTGAATTCTTAATTTGACTTTATGTCTGATAATGATAGAATATTAAATTTGATTTTCAGGCACTTTTATATCCTTCTGGATTTTTACTGTTTTTTTGCCAATGGGCCTGGATTTATTTTGTTGTGATTATGTTTTGTAATCCAAAAGGCGGAGCTATATCAACACAATTTCCGGTATTTTGATATTTCCGAGACCTTTGAATAATACGTGTCGTTAAGATTTAGTATTAATATCAACAAGGCATTACAGGCCGCACGCCTGAAAAAAGAAGGGTTATGTAAAGTTCTCCTAATGTTTGATATACACACCCATATTCTGCCCGGCATTGATGACGGAGCCGCTACCATGGAAGAGGCGGTTGCCATGGCTCGCATGGCGGCTGCGGAGGGCACAACCGCCATGGTGGCCACACCCCATACCTGCGACGGGGTATATAATACCCGTAAGGCGGACGTAATTGATGGATGCCGTGCACTGAATGAAGTGTTGGTGCAACAGGGGGTGCCTGTGCATATTCTGCCCGGCCAGGAGGTGCGTCTTACTCCGGAATTGCTTGATCTCATAAATGCAGACCAGGTACTGACCCTTAATAACTCTAACTTCCTTCTCATTGAGCTTCCCCTTCATGTGCTTCCCCAGTACCTGCCGGAGATGGTGAGACGGATCAGATTTTTGGGTCTCATACCGATTATTGCCCATCCTGAGCGTAATCCTGCGCTCATGTCCAACATGTCCATGGTGGAAGAGCTTCATTTCAGGGGAGCATTGTTTCAGGTGACTGCAGGCAGTTTCACCGGACAGTTCGGTCGAAATGTTAAAAAACATGCCGTGCGTCTTGCCGGCATGGACGTTGTGGATTTTCTGGGCTCGGATGCCCATTCCGCCACACATCGACCCCCTGCCATGGCCAGGGGCATGGCTTTGTTAAATAAAATCACCGGAGATAATGTGTTTCGGCAATATTGTGAATTGACAGCCATGGCGGCACCTTTCAACACCATGGCTTGAAAGAGGGAGTAATCGGGCGCATTCCCCATTTTCCAGGCTTGACGCTTAATCAGGGCTTGACGCTTAATCAGGGAGGGGTCAGGCCAATTATGACAAGTAGGCCATATTGTGAGCAAGGCGGGAAAATGGGAGTGCGTCCAAGTAATCCCAAAAAATGAGGATCCAATTCAGTACTGGAATTCAGAAGTGCACAGTGTAATATATATAGATAAGGGAGGATGGGAAAATGAAAAAAGAATGTAAAAAAAGAGTGGGCCTGATTATGGCAGTTGCGCTGGTAATGTCATGTCTGTTGTTCTCAGCGGTGGTGTTCGCAGCAGATGGTACGGTTACAAAGACGCTGGAAGATGGCACGGTGGTTGTAGCTGAAACCGTCACGGCCGAAGATGGTTCCGTGGTGGTTACGGAGACGTCTTACGTGAACGGTGTGGCGGTGAAACAGACCATCACACAGAAGGCCGTGGTTGAGGAGGTTGTCCAAAATGATGATGGCACCACCTCAACAAGGGCGACGGAAACGGTTACCGTGACAACCTACACCCCCAATGCGGATGGAACCACCACCAAAGAGGTGTCGGGAAATGTCACGGTCTCCCTTATTTCTCCTGATGGTGATACTGTAATAGAGTCTTCAACGGATCTGGCGACCCAAAGTGACACCCTTGCACAGCCCATTGACGCCATTGCCGCCGAAAATGCGACACCCCCTGAGTTTCCAGGTCAGCCCCAGCCCCAGGAGCCTGGTGGACCTTCTGTTCAGCCCCAGGGATTTGATAATGAAGATACGCCTGACATTCAGGATACCATCACCATTGAAGATGCCGAAGCCGGCAGTCCGACATGATACACTATGAAGAAACTAGAGACGTGTCAGAAAAAATAAAAATTACGGAGAAAAAAATGCTGAACAGGAAAAAAAATATCATATTCGCCCTGGCGTTATGTTTCCTCATGTCCGGCGGTTTTATTCAGAATGTTCGGGCAGAAAGGATGACTGTTGTTCCGAAGCTTGATTTGGATTACCGCCATGATTCCAATTACTTCAAAGCCGAAAGCAATGAAAGAAGTGTTGATACTTTTATTATTCGTCCCGGGATCAGTTTGGGATATAAGACTGACAAAAGCAGTTTGACCCTGGATTATTCTCTGGATGTGAACCAGTACAGCGGAGAGCGTAATATTGACGATTACGACTACACGGGACATCTGGCAAAACTTCTGGGTAAAGCCCAGGTGACCGATCGCCTCACCATGGGAATAGAAAACGATTACATTAAGACCCGAGATCCTGCATCTTCCGATGAATACTCCAATGATGTGGCACGGGATAAATACTCCATCAACCGTTTTTCACCCAATGTGTTTTACCGTTTTGGTGAAAAATTCGGCATTGGCGCGAAATATACAAATCTTATCACCGACTACTCAGAAGGTATCAGTGAAGATTCCGATGAGAACCGGGGAACATTTGTTGCGAATTACAATCTTAACCGTTCCACATTGCTGGAGTTGAACTATCAGGTGTGGACCAGGGATTATGAAGGCGCAACTTCGGATTACACCTCCAATCAGGTAATGCTCAATCTGAAAAAAACCTATAAAAACTTTGCTTTAAAGGCAGGGGCCGGGTATCAGGAAAGGGATTTTGATCTGGCAAGCCGGGAGGATTTTGACGGCATGACCTGGAAACTCGGGTTTAAAGGCCAGACGGGCTCCAGTGATGAATCTGCACCTAAAAGCTGGCTGGACGTAGTTTTGAGTCAGAATTATAATGACTCCGGTTCCGGAGAAGCGTATTACACCGCCACAAAATTTGCAGTAATGGCAGGTCATACGTTTCTGGAGAGAATTGACCTGACCCTGAAGGGGTTGTATCAGAACAGTGATTATGAATACAGTCCCCGGGAAGATGACAAGTGGTCACTGGCATGTCGTGCCAACTATCGACTCAATGACATGTTCTCCTTTGCTCTGGAACCCGGTTATGAAACCAGGGATTCCAATGAAAGCGGAAGGGACTATGATAATACCTATATTCTGTTCAACGTAAAGGCTCAATATGACCTTGGCGGCAGAATGTAGCCCCTTAGTTAACTCACTTGCTCAACTTTTGGTGTGGATTGATTAACGCTGGGTGAAACCAAAAAAATAAACCGGCATGGAAAGTGCCCGATTCGGGTGGTTCATCCCCACTTTCCATGCTTTTTTTGTTCTTATGATAAGTTTTTATGTCGGCAGGGACACAGAAGTCCTTGAAATAAACAGCTCCAGGGTGTCCTATGACAAATGAAAAAAATATAAATGATGGAAACCAGCCTGAGCAGGATGTCTGGAAGATCCACCTGCTTTTATGTTACCCCAAACGGGTTATGGCATTTGTGGTGCAGGCGGTGTTTGCCATAATGATCTTATCTGGTGGTGTTTCTACGGTTTCTGGAGCAGAGCCTGGTGGGTCTGCCGATTATCGACTGGGAGCCCAGGATGTAATCCAGATAACCGTGCTGGCCGGCGGTGAGGTCCAGATGTCCACGGAGTTGGTGGTCACCGGCAGTGGCGACATAAATATGCCGCTGGTGGGCAGTATCCGGGCTGTGGGGCTCACCCAGGAGGAGCTGGAACGGGTCATCCGCACTCCCCTGGAACGGGACTATTTTGTGAACCCCCAGGTTCAGGTACAGATAACGGCCTATCACAGCCTTCAGTATTTTATTTCCGGTGCAGTGAAAAATCCCGGGATGTTTGAGCTCAACTTTCATCCCACCATCATGGATCTCATTGCCAAGGCAGGCGGTGCAGCCGAAGGCCGTGGAAACGTGGCCTATATCCTCCGGGGAGCCAAGGGGGTTGACACAGGCGAACTGCTTGCCGGCACAACGGATGCCGATGTCCTGGAAAATGCCATCATCAAGCGGGAGCCCATCCGGGTGGATCTACTCAAACTCCTGGACCAGGGGGATATGACAGAAAATATTATACTGGAGTCCGGAGACACGGTTTATATTCCCCTGAATAAATCCTTGAATCAGACCTTTACCAAGATATATGTGGAAGGGGAGGTGAAATCCCCCGGAGTGTTTGATTATCAGCCGGGGCTTACGGCTTTCAGTGCCTGTATCATGGCTGGCGGGTTTGCCAAATATGCGGCGCCCAACCGGGCAAGAGTGATCCGTAACACAGCGGACGGAGAGCAGGAGATTTTTAAGATAAACCTGGAAAAGGTACAGCGGGGAGATAAACCTGATTTTCCACTGGAACCAGGTGATCGTATTTTCATCCCCGAATCCTGGCTTTAACCCTTCTGATGTGAACCCACAAATCAACCTTCTTGCCAGTTTTGACTGACCGGGTCCCAGTTACCCAGTACCCAACCCCCTTATCCGTTCTGGAGTGATTATGGAAAACCAGTTCCACCAGCGACAGTTTCAGGAGCAGCCTTTTTCAGATGAGATGTTTCCGGAAAAAGAGATTCACCTGTCCGAGTACATCGAGATTCTGACCAAAAGAAAAAAACTCATTATCCTGTTTTTTGTTCTGACCGTGCTTGTCACGGTTCTTTTCACCCTTAAGACCACGCCCATCTATCAATCCACGGCCCAGCTGATCATAGACAAAGAGCGAAATACCTCCCCCATCACCGGGGAACGCATGGAGTTTGAAGGGTATGCCTCTGAGACATTGACTTTTCAGACCCACTTTAAGCTCATTAAATCCACCCCGGTGATTCAGAATGTGGTGGGGACCCTTCGCCTGGATCAGATGAAGGAAGAAGACCTGGAGATCAGTCCCATACAAAACCTTGTCCGCCAGCTCAAGGAAAATGTGGCTTTGCTCTTGTCCAGTGCCGATGATACCACCATGGAAAAGGACGCCCCCCTCATTGATCCGGCCACGGAAAAAATGAATCTCCTGGTAGAGGGTGTTCAGAAAAAAATAGACATTGAAGAGGTGAGAAACACCCGGCTTTTAAATATTTCCGTCAAAGACAAAGACCCGGTCATGGCCGCAGATATTGCCAATGCCCTGGCAAGGGAATATATCCGCTTCAACCTTTCCAACCGGGTGGAATCATCCAAGGATAACCTGGACTGGCTCAACAACGAGCTGTACCGGTTAAAGAAAAAGCTCGAAGATGATGAGCGGGCCTTTTTCGAGTACAAGCAGAAGTCCAAACTTTTTTCCATGGAGGGCAAGCAGAAGGTGGTGGATCAGAAAATTTCTGAATTCAACACCAAATATCTGGAGGCCCGGAACCAGCGCATGGAACTGGACTCTAAGATTTCTGAGCTCCAGAAGCATCTGGAAAGCTCCCGGGGGCTTGCCAAGGTGCGATCCCTCTTAAACAATGCGTTCATTGAAAATCTTTATAACAAGATCAACGATCTTGAAATTGAGTACTCCAAGCTTTCCAAGGTTTACAAGTCCAAGCATCCCAAGCTGGTGCAGCTCCAAAGCGAGCTTGCCAAGAGCAAAACCCGCATGAATGAAGAACTCGCCAAGGAGCTTGCCAATCTGAAATCCCAGCGTACGGTGCTGAAAGCCCGGGAGGATGTGCTGGAGAGAACCATTGGAGAGTTTGAGCAGGATGCCCTGGATACCAGCGGCAAAGAGCTCAAATACACCATCCTCCAGCGTAACGTAAACACCAGCCAGAACCTGTATGACATCATGGTGACCCGGGTGAAGGAGTCGGATATTTTAAAAACCAGCGATACCTCCAATATCCGTGTGGTTGAAAATGCTGCCATTTCCCCTGTTCCGGTGTCTCCCAATAAAAAACGGAACCTGCTGCTGGGTATGGTTCTGGGGCTGATGGGGGGGGTAGGGCTTGCCTTTTTCTTTGAATACCTGGACCAGACCCTGAGAACAGAAGAGGATATTCAGAACTATCTGAACCTGTCCGTACTTTCCGTCATCCCCGAAGCCGATAAAAGTTCCGGATATGGATACACCTATGGAGCCAGACGATGAAATTATTCAGTAATAAAAAAAATAAGAAAGCGGATCTGGAACTACGTAAAAAAAAACTTCTGACTGATTTTCCCACGGGCTCCCGGTATGCTGAATCCTATCGTAACCTTCGCACCAACCTATATTTTTCAGCCATGGAAAAAAACCTTCGATCTATGATTGTGACAAGTACTGTCCCTGCCGAAGGTAAAACTAACACCGCCACAAACCTTGCCTTTACCATTGCCCAGACAGGAAAACGAACCCTGCTGGTGGATGCCGATCTTCGAAAACCCCTTTTAACAGAAATGTTTGACAGGAAAAGGCTTATCGGGTTTACAGATCTTGTGTCAGACACATTGGGTTCGGAAGTTACCTCGGGAAACCTTGCCCAATACGCCATCGGGGATATTCTAAAATTTATGAAATACCAGAAGCGCACCGGGATTTTGAAGGTGAATGCTTCGGAAAATCTGGTCACCTTTTATGTGATCAACGGTAAGGTCACCGATATTTTGTGGAATACCTGTCCGCCGGCCCGGAAACTTGTGGCTCAACTGATGAATCAGAAAAAAATCACCAGAGAAGATGCCGGTATTGCCCTGGAGCACCAGAAAAAAACCCGACAACGTCTGGGGGATATTTTTTATACCATGGGGTTTGTTGCCAGGCCTGAACTTGAAAAAATACTTGGCATGAATGCCCTTGAAGCCCTGCGTGTGGCATCTCTCATGACCCAGGGCAGCTTTAAGTTTACGGCTTTAAAGGAGCAGGATGTGAAGTCGGCTGTTGCGCCCAGCCTGGATTTTGAGAAACTTTACCGGGATTTTTTCGGCCAGGGCGATGAGCTGATTTATATCAATAAAGCCATTGATGATGCTGTGTTCTCAACGGATACGGAAAATCTTTTTTTGCTTCCTTCGGGTAAAATTCCCCCCAATCCTGCCGAAATCATTGGTTCGGATAAAGCCGAGTTTCTCATGGATGTGCTCCGGCAGCGTTATGATTTTGTGGTGGTGGATACCCCCCCGGTGCTGCCGGCCACGGATGCCCTTTTAATGGCCCCCCGCACCGACGGTGTTCTTCTGGTGGTGCGTTCCGGGCATACCAATAAAAAGGTCATTAAAGAGGTGGTGGAAAAATTTCGCACGGCCAAACTGCCCATCCTGGGCGTGGTGCTGAACCGTGTGGATGTCAAAAAAGGTGGTTATTACTACAAATATTACCAGAAATATTACGCGGCCTATTATGGTAAGGAAGCGTAGGGGGCTGGCCCAGTCAACCATATCCATCTGCTGGCCGTGGACAGCCGTCAATATATCGAGCAAAATCAAGACAATTTGCCTCCCAAAAGTGGGGTTTAAGAGATGAAATTGATGTTTTATAAAGCAATTAAACTTTAATAACAAAGTGTTAGCTGGGTCAGACCCCATCATATCATAAATGAAAAAATATGAACTGATTATAAAAAACAAACTCCTTGAGTTGTTTGAGGGTACAGGGGCTGTGATTTTTTTGTTTGGATCGCGGGCAAAAGGAGATTTCAGGAAAAATTCTGATTTTGATATTGGAATTGAATCTGTAGAATTTAATACTTTCAGGCGGTTGAAGGTAAAATTTGATGATTTCTGGGAAGAAAGCATTGTCCCTCATAAAGTTGACCTTGTTTATTTTGATCATGCCGATTCTGAATTCAAAAAAATTGCAAAGCGAGACATTATTATATGGAAGACCGATTGAAATACAAAATTTGTCAATATAAGGATGCGCTGAAAAATTTTGAAGATTCACTGTCAATAAACATTGATGAGTTGTCAGAAAAAATTGCCGATAGTGTTAAAAGCGGAAGGATTCAGAAATTTGAATTTTGTACTGAGCTATTGTGGAAGACTTTAAAAATATATCTATGGGAAGTGAATGGGATAGATTCAAAAAGTCCAAAATTAGTGATAAAAGATTACTATGCCTTAGACTTTTTGACAACTGAAGAGTACGAAAAGGTCATGGAAATGATAAACGATAGGAATATGCTCAGTCACATATATAACAACAAGCAGTTTGAAGAGATATACAGCAGAGTCATTTTAACTCTTCCCTTGTTTAAAAAAATACTTGGGCATATGGAAAATTAATCATTCAATAACACCCATAAGCCAAGCCTGGCCCTGACCCCAAGAAACAAGAAAAATTAGGATTGAATCTCATATGAAAAAAGCACTGATAACCGGAATCACCGGGCAGGACGGCGCCTATCTTGCCGAGTTCCTCCTGAAAAAAGGTTACGAAGTCCACGGCATCAAACGCCGCGCATCTCTGTTTAATACAGATCGTATTGATCATCTTTACCAGGGACCCCACGAAGCCAACCGGCGCTTTATTCTTCATTATGGTGATCTTACTGATTCCACCAACCTGATTCGTATTTTGCAGCAGGTGCAACCCGATGAGGTGTACAATCTGGCGGCCCAGAGCCATGTGGCGGTCTCCTTTGAATCTCCGGAATATACGGCTGACACCGACGGTCTTGGCACCCTGCGACTCCTGGAAGGCATCCGGCTTCTGGGCCTTGAAAAGACGACAAAGTTCTACCAGGCCTCCACATCGGAGTTGTTCGGCAAGGTACAGGAGGTCCCCCAGACGGAAACCACCCCGTTCTATCCCCGAAGCCCCTATGCCGTGGCCAAGCTATACGCCTACTGGATTTGTGTGAACTACCGGGAAGCCTATGGCATATATGCCTGCAACGGCATCCTCTTTAACCATGAATCCCCCTTGCGCGGCGAAACCTTTGTCACCCGCAAGATCACCCGTGCCCTGGCCCGCATCAGCCTCAACCTTCAGGATTGTCTCTACCTTGGTAACCTGGATGCCAAGCGCGACTGGGGACATGCCAAAGATTACGTTAAGATGCAGTGGCTCATGCTCCAGCAGGACCAGCCCGAAGATTTTGTCATTGCCACAGGTGAGCAACATTCGGTGAGAGAATTTGTAACTATCGCTGCCACCACCTTGGGAATAGATATTACCTGGGAAGGCACCGGCATTGATGAAAAGGGTATCGATACTAAAACAGGCAACACTATTGTGGCCGTGGACCCCAAATACTTCCGGCCCACAGAAGTGGAAACCCTGCTTGGCAACCCGGCCAAAGCCAAAGAAAAACTCGGCTGGACCCCCAAAATATCCTTTAAAGAGCTTGTAACCGAAATGGTGCAGCATGATCTGGAAGACGCCAAAAAAGATAACCTGTGCCAAACCCACGGTTTCAACACCTACAATTACAATGAGTAACCAGCCCCAAGAACAAGAATCAAAATCCTTAAACACCACTTTTTGACCCCAAAAAGTGCACTCTAAGCGCAAAAAACCCCCTTTTTTGAATCCATAACGCTTTAAAAACAACTACTTAACTGGGTCAGACCCCAAATATGATGAAATCTTCGAAAATTTACATAGCAGGCCACCGCGGCATGGTGGGTTCCGCCATCCATCGCTGCCTTGCCGCCAAAGGATATACGAACATCATCGGGAAGAGCCACGCCGATCTGGATCTCATCCGCCAAAAAGATGTGGAAGACTATTTTGCCCAGGAAAAACCCGAATACGTGGTACTGGCCTCGGCCAAAGTAGGCGGTATAGGTGCCAACAGCACCTACCGGGGCCAATTCATCTATGAGAATTTAATGGTCCAGTCCAACGTGATCCACGCAGCCCACACCCATGGCGTAAAAAAGCTCCTGTTCCTGGGTTCCAGCTGCATCTATCCCAAGCTTGCTCCCCAGCCCATGAAGGAAGATGCCCTGCTCACCATGCCCCTGGAGCCCACCAACGAGCCCTACGCCATTGCAAAGATTGCCGGTATCCGCATGTGTGACGCCTACAACCGACAGTACGGCACCAATTTTATCTCGGCCATGCCCACGAATCTCTATGGTCCGGGGGACAATTACCATCCGGAAAATTCCCATGTGCTGCCCGCCCTGATCCGGCGCATGCACGAAGCAAAAGAGACCAACGCCGACAACGTCACCATCTGGGGAACCGGAAGCCCCTTGCGGGAGTTTCTCTACGCCGATGATCTGGCCGAAGCCTGCGTGTTCCTCCTGGAAAATATCAATTACAAAAACATTGCCTTTGAAGATGCCAGCGGCACGATCCAGGCCCATATCAATATCGGATCGGGCCGGGAGATAACCATCCGGGAGCTGGCCGAAACCGTCCGGGAGGTTGTGGGATTTAAAAACAAGCTGCTCTTTGATGCCAGCAAACCCGACGGCACCCCCAGAAAACTTATGGACTCCACCCGGTTGATGAACTTAGGCTGGAAACCCAAAACAGACCTGAAAAAAGGTGTCGAGCTGGCCTACAAGGATTTCTTAAAACGCCCATAAGCCCATGTGACCCCACATCCACAATGCAAAACAAGCATACTTTAACCCCCAAGGACGACAACAATGCAGGCCTGATCCCACGCACTGTGATCCTTAAACAGCTGTTTTTGCCCCCCAAAAGTGGGTTTTAAGAGCTGAATCTGCGCTTTTTTGAACCGATTGATATTAAATAACAAAGACTTATCTGGGTCAGACCCCGAATTAAGAATTACAACCCCGAATTTAAAAAGGTTATGAATGAAAGGCATTATTTTAGCAGGCGGTTCCGGTACGCGGCTGTACCCGGTGACTCGGGAAGTTAACAAACATCTTCTGCCGATTTACGATAAACCCATGATTTATTACCCCCTGTCGATTCTGATGCTGGCCGGTATCAGGGAAATTCTGATCATATCCAGTCCTGAACACCTGCCAAGCTTTAAATCTCTGTTCCAGGATGGAAGTCAACTGGGTCTTGATATCTCATTTGTGGCGCAGCCAAAGCCAGAAGGTTTGGCCCAGGCATTTATTCTGGGGAAAGACTTCATCGGATCAGATTCCGTCTGTCTGATACTGGGGGATAATATTTTCTATGGCCATGGATTTCATCCAATACTGGAGGAATGCACCAGCCTTAAAAAAGGTGGGATCATCTTTGGATACCAGGTAAAAGATCCGGAACGATATGGCATTGTAGCGTTTGATGAAAACAGAAATGCGTTGAACATAGAAGAGAAACCAAAGAAACCCAAATCAAAATATGCGGTACCAGGGCTTTATTTCTATGATAATGACGTTGTGAACATTGCATCCAAAGTGAAACCGTCTGACAGGGGTGAGTTGGAAATCACCGATGTCAATAACGCCTATCTGAAACGGGGTGATTTGAAAGTACAGGTTTTAGGTCGCGGATTTGCATGGCTGGATACCGGCACCCATGAATCCCTGCTGGAAGCGGCAACCTTTGTGGAGGCCATTGAAAAACGTCAGGGATTAAAAATTGGCTGCATTGAAGAGATCGCATTCCGAAAAGGTTTTATTGACCATAATCAGCTCGAAGTATTGGCAAACGCATTGAAAAAATCAAGCTATGGCACATATTTATACAGCCTGTTGCCTGTTAAAAATTAAAAAAGGTTCATGTTGAGCTCAGTGGTGTGAAGCCTTCCCCGATCGGTTGTGATCCCCTAAAAAATATGTTGAAACTGTTCGAGCTTTGATTACAACACCATGGCATTTGAAATGGCTTGTACCGTTTAAAGCAATCAAGAATTGTTGTCGCAAGGATTTTAAATATGAAAAAATTTGACAAGCCCATTTACGTCACAAAGCCCTTTATGCCACCCCAGGAGGAGTTTTGTAAAGGGCTCAAAGAAATTTGGGATAATCAGTGGTTGACCAACAATGGGCCTGTGCTGCAGCGATACCAAAAAGAACTTAAAACATATTGTGAAACCGACAATATCTGCCTGTTCAACAACGGCACCCTTGCCCTGCAGATTGCACTGCAGGGGATGGGGATCAGCGGGGAAGTGATCACCACCCCTTTTACCTTTGTGGCCACCACCCATGCACTTTACTGGAACAAGATCCGCCCGGTGTTCTGTGATATAGAACCGGACTATTTCACCCTGGACCCGGCCAAAGTGGAAGAGCTTATAACTCCCTGGACCACAGCCATTCTGGCGGTGCATGTTTTTGGAAGGCCCTGTCAGTTAGAGGCCCTGGCAGATATTGCCAAACGTCATAACCTGACCCTGATCTATGATGCTGCCCATGCCTTTGGCGTTCGTGTCAACGGCAACCCCATAGGTAATTATGGTGACCTGAGTATGTTCAGTTTCCATGCCACCAAGCTTTACCACTCAATTGAAGGCGGTATGCTCACCTTTAAAGATTCAGGTCTTTCTCAGACGTTTAATTACCTGAAAAATTTTGGGTTTAAAAGTGAGACGGAAGTGGTCATGCCCGGCACCAATGCCAAGATGAACGAGATGCAGGCGCTGATGGGATCTGTGGTGTTGAGATATATGGAACAGTTGGTAGCCAAGCGAAAGAAACTCTATCAGATATACAGAGAGCGACTTGGAGACGTGCCTGGAATTTCTTTCAGCCCCGACCCAGATAATAGTGTTGAATACAATTACGCCTATGTGCCCATCTTGATTGATGAAAAAGAATTTAGAATGAGTCGAGACGACCTGTATATGAAGTTGAAAGAATATAATGTTTTTGCCCGTCGATATTTTTATCCTTTGCTCAATGAATTTGCCTGTTACCAATCGGTGTCCATCACGCGCCCATTAACCATAGCCAAGGAAGTGGCCGAGAAAATATTGACTTTACCCATATATATGGATTTGGAAGAAGATGATGTAAACAAGGTATGCGATATATTAGCCAAAAGGGGGTAATATGCAGACGAACAAACCATACAAAATGTTTTTGGATGATTTTCAGGTTGGACAAATCTACAAACACTATCCTCCCAAAACCATAACCGAGAGCGATAACAATCTGTTTTGTCTCTTAACTATGAATCATCACCCCATTCACAGTGATTTTGAATTGGCAAGAAAAAGTCAGCATGGGCAGATACTGGTTGTTGGCACCTATGTTTTAAGTCTTGTTGTTGGCATGTCAGTGCCTGAAATTTCGGGGGCTGCCATTGCAAACTTGGAATATGAAAAAGTTGCCCATATTGCGCCTGTGTTTATAGGGGATACTATTTGTGCAGAATCAAAAATTTTAGAGGTAAGGCAATCTAAAAGTAAAGCTGATCGGGGAATAATTTATGTTGAAACCGCTGCTTTTAACCAGAAAAAGGAACAAGTGATCACTTTACGAAGGCGTGTGTTATTACCTAAAAAAATATAGACAATTTAAGGAGATAAAATATGGACAAACCATATAAAGGCCCCTGGGTAATGAGAACATTTCTTTTTGTGCCGGGTCATATAGAAAAATTTCTAACAAAAGGAAGCCAGTCGGATGCCGATTGTGTGGCATTGTGCCTGGAAGATGCCGTCCCATACGATCAAAAAGAAAATGCCAGAAAAACCATTCGAAAAGTTTTATCCCAGGGCTTGTTTGAAAATAAGCCTGTTTTTGTTCGCATCAATCCAATGGATACCGGATTAACATTGCTTGATTTACAGGCGGTGGCATGCAAGGAACTGGACGGTTTTGTCTACCCCATGGCTTATACTCCTGATGATATTAGAAGCTTTGATGCACAGTTAAGCTTGATGGAAAATCAGTTGGACTTGCAAAAAGGGCATTTTTCAATAGTGGTTTTAGTGGAAACTCCACTTGCTATCTTAAAGGCATACGAAATTGCAACCGCATCTGACAGAGTTGTAGCCCTGTTATTTGGCTGTGAAGATTACATGGCTGAAATGGAAAGCCGGTATTCAATCGAGGAGCGTTCTTTGTTTGCACCCAGAAGCATGATGGCCATGGCTGCCAGAGCTGCTGGTGTCGAACCACTTGATACTCCTTATGTACAAGTGCATGATCTTGATGGGTTAGAGCGATTTGCCACCCTTGGCCGGGATCTTGGTATGTCAGGGATGCTTGTCATGTCCCCAAGGCAAATTCAGGTTGCAAAGGAATGCTATACCCCCAGTGCAGAAGAAATAGAAACTGCCACAGACATCGTCAGAGCTGCGGATGAAGCAGAAAAGGAAGGGCGAGGGATTGTTATCGTAAAAGGTAATTTTGTTTCTCCTCCGACATTGAAGCAGGCTAAAAAGTTATTAAAGAGAGTTGTTGATATTGATAAAGTGGAATCTATGGGAAAGCAAAACTAAAAAGGGGGCTCAGTGGAAAAGAAAATAATTATATTGGGGGGAAGGGGGATTGGAATGATTGCCTCCTCCATAATTGATGCGTATCCTGATTATAAATTATTGGGCTTCCTTAATGATGTTGTCCCTGTGGGGCAAAAAGTCGGGCGATATAAAAACATTGAGGTCATTGGCACATCACAGGAAATTGAAAAATATGCTGATGATGAAAGTGTCAATTTTTTCATTGCTTATTTGGGGATGTTGGACAAGCTACCTGTGTATGAAAAAATAAGTGCATTAGGTATTCAAAAAGATCGTTTTATTAGCCTGATTCATCCTACGGCCTTTATTCCCGAGGATTACTGCTCAATTGGCCATGGTGTCTTATTTGCCCCTTTGGCTCACTTGAGTCCTGATACGAAAATTGGGGATCATTGCTTTTTGCTGCCCAATTCATTTGTGGGACATGATTCAACCTTGGAGGCTTTTGTATCTGTTGCCAATAATGCAACTGTAGGAGGGAATGTGTGTGTTGAGAGAGGTGTGCATATTGGTAGTAATTCGACCATACGTGAGGATGTTACGATAGGGGAGTTCAGTATTGTTGGTATGGGGTCTGTTGTTTTGAAGGATGTGCCTTCTCATACTGTTGTGGCTGGTAATCCAGCGAGAATAATTAAAAAAAATTAGCCCAAAGCAATAACTTCCTCCCTAAATTATCAAAATAATCAAAGATATTACCCCAATAATGTCCAAATTAACTGGAATTGACACAATCGAGTGACAAAAGATAATTTTTTAATACTTAAAAATAGCGGAATCCTTTATGCTCGCTTGATCATTACGTCGATATTGGGCCTACTTGCCTCGCGTTTTGTTATCCAGGGGCTGGGGGTATCAGATTTTGGACTTTACAGTGTTGTTGGCGGTATTGTAGCCATGCTGGCCTTTCTTAACACCGTCATGATTTCGACAACATATCGTTTCATAACTTTTGAGATGGGAAAGAAAAGTGCTGTCGGTGTCAATAAAATTTTTAATATCAGCTTGGTTATACATCTTAGTTTAGCGATTTTGGTTTTAATTTTGGCTGAAACAGCAGGTGTCTTTTATGTGGAGCATTATCTCCAGGTTGAACCTGGCAAGACTGCCGATGCTTTGTTTGTAATGCGATTTTCAGCATTGGCCACCTTCTTTTCCGTGGCAAGTATTCCCTATCAGGGCTTGGTAACAGCAAATGAGAATTTTGTTGTGCGGGCAAGCATAGAAATCGTAAGAAGTTTGTTGGCCTTTTGCGCAGCGATAATAATTTTTTATTCTGAGGAGAAGCTCAGGTTATTCGCTATTCTTATAGCTATTGCCAATGGTACTCCAGCACTGCTGTTTTGGATATATTGCAATAAAAAATATAAAGAAATAACCAGATGGACGTTTCAAAAAGATCGTTTCAAATATAAAGAAATGTTGACCTTTTCAGGGTGGATTATGATCGGAGCTGCCGCCGCTGTGGGAAAGATGCAGGGTTCTGCTCTTATCATTAATGCTTTCTTTGGTACTACTCTAAACGCTGCCTTTGGTATAGCCAGACAGCTTAACAGTGTGGTTTTGATGTTTTCTAAAAATCTGGGACAAGCGGCCATTCCCCAGATTACAAAAAGCTTTAGCAGTGGTAATACCAAGAGAAGTATTGACTTGGCCAGCCATATTTCAAAGTATACCTGTTTTTTAATGTTAATTCCATCATTGCCTATTTTGCTGGAAACTGATTTTTTATTAAATATTTGGTTGCGAGATGTGCCTCCATATGCGGTTATCTTTTGTCAACTTATGATTTTTGATGCATTGATAGGAAGTCTTGGTGCTGGCATTCCTGCTGTAATTCAGGCAACCGGAAAAATAAAATATTTTCAAATTATTCTAAGCTCAACATCTTTGATGAGTCTACCATTTGCATACTTTCTTTTTAAAGCAGGCTATCCACCATATTCAATACAAATTGCTTTTATCTCTACAGCCTTAATAAATGTTGTTGTAAGACAAGTTTTATTAAAAAGAATTATTGATTTTGATGTAAAACATTTTATAAAAATTTCGTATTTGAGAATATTATACGTTGTTCTACTGATAGCACCGCTTTTTTTTATCAAGAATATTTTTCATTATGGTACCATACGTTTTTTTTGTTTTTCTTTCTTTTCGACCTGTGTGCTTTTTATAGCAATTTCTTTTGTAGGATTGGAAAAGCAAGAGAAGATATTTGCAATTGGCATTATTAAAAAAATATTTTTGAGATTCAAAATTCGTGGATAAATTTAGTCAGGTTAGGAAAAATTGAACGAAAAGTCATTGTATTTACCTTGAAAAAGGTGGCTACCCACTTAAGCCGGGATGTTTTCAAGGCTTTTGGATAAGTTGATTGCAGTCCCCCAATTTAAGAGTTTTTAAGAACCTTAATTTTAAAGGCTGTCCGCCTTAAGTGGGTAGCCCAAAAGGCAATTAAATTAAAAAGGTAATTATGGAAAATCTTGCTCCGGTTTTAATTCCTACGCTAAACAGATATGAGCATTTCAAAAGGTGTGTTGAGTCATTATCAGCATGCACGCATGCTGATAAAACTGATTTGTATGTTGCTCTGGATTATCCTTTATCAGAGTCTCATTGGGATGGTTATAAAAAAAGCAAAGCGTATCTGCAGGACATAAAAGGCTTCAATTCTGTTAATATTATAGGAAGACAAAAAAATTTTGGGGCTCAGGAGAATATATATGATGCAAGAAAAAGTATTTTTGAAAAATATGACAGGATGATTTTGTCTGAAGATGATAATGAATTTTCACCTAATTTTTTGGAATATATTAACAAAGGCTTAGAAAAATTTGAAAATTGGCAAAATGTTTATTCAATATGTGGTTATAACTATCCAATCAAAATGCCTTCGTCTTATACCTATAATTATTATTTTCATAGAGAATTTTCTGCTTGGGGTAACGGAATTTGGAAAAGTAAATTTCAAATACCAAGACTCAATCCCAAAAAATTAAAAGAATTTATTTTAGACGGAAAAAATGTCAGAGAATTAAATAGGCTGTCTGGGCGGCATTACTATAACACCTTAACTTCTATAAGAACAAATACACCACGAATCGGAGATTTTTCTGTTTTTATAAATAATATAATTTATGATCGATATTGCGTCTTTCCCTCTGTGTCGAAGGTAAGGAATCACGGACACGATGGAAGCGGAATTCATTGTGGAAATCTAAATAAGAAACGAAAAGAGAATGTTTATGCATCTCAACACATAGATTTGCAGTGTTGTTTTGACTTTTTAGGACAACCACCTTTTGAGGATGAAAAGATAATTCGTCAATTGAAGAAATATTTTAATATGAAATCAATTATTAAGGTTCGGGAAATACTGAAATATTATATATTTTATCTTAATAAAAAATATGGCTCCTCGCTGTTTCATGTGGGTAGCGTATAATCCAGCTTACCCGCTATGAGGTAGATCATGGTGATATAGTTTCGAGACGAACGATACCCTCTGGCTTTTGCTTTGCCCGCCTGGATCAGACTGTTGATGCCCTCAAGGATTCCGTTATTAATGTGGGAATGAAACCATCTTAAGATGCCGTCCCAATGACGTTTAACGGTATAAGCAGCCTACTTGACAGGTTCAAGCCTACTGTGAGTCGCCCAGAAGTACCATTTTTTCAAAAACGCTTCTGCATTTTCCGGTGTCTGTGTCCAAAACTCCTGAAAATTCAGTTTGATGTGATAAGCTCTGGCTATTTTTAGATTTAATTTCGGAATTTTCAGTTCTTCAAGCTGTTTTGATTGGTCTTTTTTAAATTTATCGGGATTTTTCAGCCAAATATACCTGGAGAGCTTTGCAAGAAAAGCATATTCTCCAGGATTTTATAACCGCTGTAAAAAAAATTAAAAATCAATAAAATAATAGTAAAAAAATATCGAAAAAACGTCTGATTTGAAGCAAATTCGAACGAATTTTATTCGATTTTGTTTCCGATTGTGCTCTTTTCACCGATTTCCGGTAAGAGGACGCACCAATGCCCTTAAACAGGAGCGACATCCATGATTTTGGCT